>CANRKE010000001.1 GCA_947631135.1 uncultured Bacilli bacterium
TTAATATTATCATTACTGATATTACTACTATCAATATTATTTTATTATTTATTTTTTTCTTATTACTCTTTTTCAAAATTAAACACCTACCTCATCCTAAGGTAAATTATTAGGTCTTATAAGTACGACCCCCCCCATATCGAACATATGTTTGTGTGTATTCAATACGAGGAGGACCTACCTTTTTCTATTACAATTCAATACTATCAAAATTTTATTTAATATTCAAGTAAAATTTACAATTTTTTAATAAAATACATTTTTTAAATACAATCCTTCTGGTGGACAAGTAAATCCTGCTGCTTTTCTATCTTCTTTTTTTATTATTTCAATTATATCTTCTGGATTTTTTTTACCTTCACCAACTTGTATTAAAGTACCAATCATAGTTCTTATCATATGTCTTAGAAATCCACTACCTAAAAATGTTATTGTAATTAAATTAGGATTTTTAAAATCTCTTGTTAAAGTAGTTTGTGATATTGTTCTAACATAATTATCTTCATTAGTATTATCACTTGGTGAAAATGATTTAAAATTATGTTCTCCTTCTAAATATTTAAGTGCTCTTTCCATTGCTACTACATCTAATTTTTTATTATATTGATATATATAATTTCTTTCAAGAGGATTATATTCTCCAATATTAATTAAATATACATATTCTTTAGCTTCTACCATATATCTAGCATGAAAGTCATCATTAACTTTCGTTACTTCTTTTACATATATGTCTTTAGGTAAATTACTATTTAAAGCCATCTTTAATTTTTCTTCAGTAATTTTAATATCTAAATCAAAATGTGCTTTTTGATTTAATGCATGTACACCTTTATCAGTTCTACCTGATGCAACTACTTCCACTTTTTCATTATTATTTATTTTTGTTAATGCATCTTCTAATTCTTTTTGTATAGTTCTTTTATCATCTTGTCTTTGAAACCCATTAAAACCATATCCATCGTATGAAAAAGTTATCAAATATCGAACCATATCCAAGTACCTCCTTATATATGAATATTCCTAGTATTAGTAAATGAAGTATGATATTAAATGTACTTCCTGCATTCCATGATTTTGTTCTATAACTTGTTCTTTTATTATATACTGTGTACATTCTAAGTTCCATTGCAACATATAATTCTCTACTTCTTTTATTAGATAATCTAAACATTGGTTCAATCATAGATAAATTAGCAAACATTCTACCACCAAATCGTGCATTTTCATAATCTACACCACGTGATGCTTGCGCTTTTCTAATTCTTTCTATTTGTTCCATTAAAATTGGAATATATCTTATCGCCATTGTAAGGTCTAGTGCAATTTTACTTGTTGGTAATCCTAATAATTTAAGAGGTGTCAAAATTTTTTCAAAACCTAATGTTATTTCTGTTGGTGTTGATGTGAATGTAAGAATTGATGTATATATTACTATTAATACTAATTTTATTAATATTGATAATATTATTAGATAATCTACTTTAAAGAGTAATGTTACTATTAATATTAATACCATAGGTACAACTGTTTTAGAAACACTTTTAAAATATAGTCTAAATGGTACATTACTTCTTAGCATCATTATCAATGTAACTATTGATAATATTAAAATAACTGTAAAACTATTTGAAATTAATAATGTTATTATAAATATTAATGTGCATAACATTTTACAAAATGGATCCATATTATGCATTTTAGATTTTATAGGAAAATATCTACTTAATAATATATTATTATACATACTTATTTATCTCCTTTATTAAATCTATTACATTATCAACATCATTAATCTTCTTACCTAATTTTTCTTCCATCTTATGTGTAAATTGAACTATTTGTGGAACTTTAACACCATTTGAATTTAAATATTCAATTCTTTTAAATACATCATATTTATTTCCTTGAGCTAATAATTTTCCATTAGATAATATTATTACATTATCAACAAATTTAAATAATGTATCTACATCATGACTTACTACTATTATTGTTTTATTGTATTTATCTTTTAACATTTTTATTAATCTAACTAATGATTCTTTACTTGTAGTATCAAGACCATTTGTTGGTTCATCTAAAATTATTACCTTTGGATTAAATGCTAAAACTGATGCAATTGCTATCTTTCTTTTTTCTCCACCACTTAGTGAAAATGGATTCCTTGTCAAGATATCTTCTTCAAGTCCAACCATTTTTATAGCGCTTTTAACTCTTTCATCTATCTTATCAGTTTTATATCCAAAATATTTCATACCAAATTCAATTTCTTTTTTAACAGTCTTTAAAAAGAATTGTTCCTCTGGATTTTGAAATACTATTCCTATATCAAATCTTAAATTATTAGCATTTATTATTCTTACATTGTTTCTTAATCTATGTTTTCCAACATGTACTACTCCTTTTGTTGGTAAAATAAGTCCATTTATGAGTTCAATCATAGTAGATTTACCTGAACCAGATGGCCCTATTAAACCATTAATTTGGTTTTCTTTTATTTCTGTTGTTATATTATCTAGAGCTTGTTTTTCAATTGGTGTACCATAATTATAATAATAACTAACATTTTCAAACTTTATTTCCAATTTTATCACCTTCTTATTTAATTTTTCTTTTTTGATTTAAATATATTATTTTTGAAAGTATATTTGATGGAACAAATCTACTAAAGAAACTATTTAATTTCATCATAATACCTGGTATTATTATTCCTTTACCTTTAAGTAATTTATCTATTGCATATTTTGCAACATAATCACTTTCTAATGCACTGAATGAAAACTCTACATGTGCGACTTTATTAAATTCTGTATTTACTGGTCCTGGACATAATACACTTAAATTTACTTTTGATTTTTTATGTCTTAGCTCGGATATTATACTTTGACTTAATCTATATACATAACTTTTACTTGAATAATATGTTGTCATTAATGGACCTGGTGCATAAGCTGCCATAGATGCTACATTTAATATATGTCCACTATCTTTTTTTAACATATCTTTTAGGTATAACTTTGTTAGAATATGGACAGATTTTATATTAACATTTATCATTTCTAATTCTCTATCTAAATTTGTTTTATCAAATTCTCCAAAATCTCCAAAACCTGCATTATTTATCAAAATATCTATGTTATCTTTTTTTGTTAATTCATATAATTTATAACAATTTTCTTCCTTTGATAAATCTAAACATATTATTTTAACGTTAGTTTTAACTTGTTTTTTTAACTCTTCTAATTTTTCTTTTCTTCTAGCAACAACTATTAAATCATAATTTAATGAAGAAAGATATTTTGCAATTGAATATCCAATGCCACTACTTGCTCCAGTTATAAGTGCTTTCATTTCCACAATTTATTAATTAATTTATCGATATCTAATTCAATATCGTCAACTAATCCATATAATTTTAATTTAGTGGCTAATTCAACTATAAATGGTAAATCAAGACCTAATTTTTTCATTGCTCTCTCTTCTTTTAATACTGCCTTTATATTTCCGTCAATTCCTATTTGTCCCTTATATAAACCAACAATTCTATCAGAATATACAGTTTCTTCAATATCTGATGTAAAATTAATTATTGTTGTTTCCTCATTACTATGATATTTTTTTAACATTTTTAATATTTCTTCTTTATCAAATGGGTCTATCATTGATACTGCTTCATCTAATATTAATATTTTTGGTTTTACTGCAAGTGCTGATGCAATTGAAACTTTCTGCATTTGTCCTCCACTTAATCTATGAGGTTCTACATCTAATAAATCTTCAATTTTTAACATCTTTGCAATTTCATCTACTCTTTTTTTTATCTCCTCTTTACTATATTGTAAGTTTTCAAGGTTAAATGCAATTTCATCTCTAACTGTTTCTGATACAAATTGTATTTCTGGGTTATCCAATATTACTCCCATATTTTTTCTTATTTCTTTGTAATTTTTTTTATTTAATATTTTACCATCAATTTTTATTGTATCATTATTTTTATATAGTCCAATAAGTATTCTTACTAATGTAGATTTACCTGCACCATTTGCTCCAAGTATTGAAACCCATGTTCCACTTTTAATATCTAAATTAAATTTATTATATATTATGTTCTTACCATATGCAAAATTTAAATTTTCAATTTTAATAATATCTTCCACATTATCACCTCGATATATGTTTATTATACTAAAAATATCTAAAAATAAAAAGAGAATATGATAAATCTCTCTTTAAATTTGTTGTTTAATAATATTTATTATTAAAATTTAAAAATCTAACTCAATGAGCTAGATTATATATTAATGTGTTAGAAAGAAATATACTAGTAGCATTATAACAACACCACTTATTATTCCAGCAACAAAAGATATTATAATTGAACTTGCTATACCTGCTTTTGTATTTGGTATATTTGGATTGGTTGCTAAAGTTTTAGTTAATTGTTTAGAATTTTTCATTTCTAAATCATTAGCTTCATTAATTGAATGAAAATTATCTAATAAATTTTTCTTAGTTTCTTCAGTCATTGTTTTATAAGCATCAATTTGACTTAATGTTGCACTTGCTTCTTCTCTACTTACACCTTTTTCTTCTAATTCTGATATATATGCAACTAATTGAGTTTTAGACATATTCCTTATTTTTTCATCTATAGTAGGGCTTTTTGGTAAGTCCATACTTACACCATTACTAATGTCATTAATTTTTATATCTCCATTACTGTTAACAGAAGTATCTAAAACACTACCATCATTTGTAAATGCTAATCCTGTTGTTGTATCATATTTAGTTCCATCTAAATCTAAATTAGATGATTTTAAAATACCAATTTCTTCCTTTTGATCATTATTTAAATTGTCATTATTACTTGTATTTATATTTTCCATACTAAAAGCATTTGTTATTCTATCATTTTTAATATTGTTTACTATTTCATCTGATTTCTTAACACTTTCAATATTTCCAATACCACTACCATCTACAATAAATGATGAATCTTTATCTATCATGTCTGCAACAGTTGTATTTCCTACCTTTTCTGCTACTAATGGCTCATTTTTATTTTCACCGTCAAACTTTACAAACGTATTTCCTTTATTATCTTCAATTTCTTTAGCGCTTGTTACATTTAATTCTTCTTTTGCTTTTTCTACTTCTTTTTTTTGTTCTTCAACTTTTTCTGGTACTTTCATAAATTTATCTATTTCTTCTTTGATTATTGAATCGATATTATTTTTTGCATTTTCATATATACTCATTTCTGAATTAGATAATTCATCTACATTCTTTTGTAATATATCTTTGTTAACATTATTAGCTATATAACTTGAAACTGTTTTATGATATATAGAATCTTTTACTAAATCACCAGTAACTTGTGAACTTTTTAAATAGTCTGTTGCAAAATCTTGAACGTTTTTTTCACTTTCATTATTATAAATATAAGATTTTAATATAGAAAAAGCATGATTATGTAAATTATTATATACTGAATTTTCATTCATGGAATAAATCCCCTCCACTCTACTATACATCGATTATACATCAAAAATAAAAATATTTGAATACTTTTTTCAAATATTTTTGTTTTTTCTACAATTCTAGCTTATTAATTTTTATTTTCTGTACTTGATTTCTGATTCATTTCTTTAATATATATTAATTTTTTATTTTGTTTTTGTTCTACTTGTCTTATTTTTTCTTTTTGCTTTTCTATTATTTTTTGTTGATTTAATAATTTTTTTTCAATATCTTCAATAACACTTAAATTTTTATTATATTCTGAATAATTATGGTATGATCCAAAATTAAGTATATATTCTTGCTTAAAATATCTAATATCTGAAATATTATTGTTAAGCATTCTTAATAAATCATCCATAGTATATTGTCTATTTTTTAATTCTTCTATATATGTCATATCTGGTTCATAATATATTTTTTCTTTTACTTTATTATTAACGTTTTTTCTTAAATTACCAATTGATGATCCAATTAAATAACTACCAACTGCAATTAAGGCTGGATTGAATGTAGCTATTAATGGTAGACCTAATACTCCTTTTATAAAATTTCCAGTCCTATTTAATAATCTAGATGTAGCAGATATTTTAATAACTGTTTTATTTATGTTAATATTATCTATTTTTTCTGAAATGTCTTTTAATTTTTTTTCTTCGTTTTTGAATTCTTCAATCAAATTTTTACTATTTTCAACAATATAGTCTAATTCTCTTTTCTCTTCATCAAATTCATTTTTATGTTCTGCAACTACCACTTTTCTATTACTTATATCATTTTTTGTAGTATCTTTTAGATTAATTGCAGTTATTATTTCTTCATAATAATCTAATTTTGTTTCATAATTTTCAATTATATTCTCTATTTGATTATCAGTCAAATTTTTAGGATCACCAATAATGCTATATAATTTTTCATTTTCTAATTTTGATAATATATCTTCTGATAATCTACTTTTTAAAAGTTCATAATTGTATAATATTCTATTAATTCTTCTTTCAATACCTATAACTCTTTGTTCTATTTTATTTAATTTTTCTAAATCTCTTTCTTTCTTTGCAGAATCATCTAATTTTTTTAACTCACTAATTAATTTTTCTAGATCTTTTCTATCTTTTTCTATAATTTTTTTAATTTCTTTTATAATAGATTGATTATTATCATTTATATAGGGTGTTATAACAGCAATATTTCTATTTATAAATTCTTTATTATTATCTTTATTGATATTAGTATTATTAGTATTTTTTTTATCTTCTTTATTTATTTTGTTATTAATATCATTGTCGTTTTTATTTTCTTCATTTGTTTTGTTTTTAATAATTATTTTTTCATTGTCTTTACTTTTTTTAATATTATCAATATTTCTAGAATTGATAACTTTTATATTATCATTTTTATTTTCTTTTTTCTTATCAATATAAATTTGAGGTTGTTTTTCATTATTTTTAATATCATTTCGTATTTTATTTTTAACTTCTTTATCAATTAGAACTGATTTAGAAACTTTAATAGGTTTATTAGTTAATTTTTCTTGTTCTTTTTTTTGTCTAGTATATACACTTAATTTAATTTGTTCGTTCTCTTTTATAATTTTTTGTTTTTGTTTTTCTTTTAATAATTCTTTTTCTTCTTTCTTTTTCTTTTTTTTGAATTTTCTGATAAAAAATCTTAATCTTTCCATCAATCTATCAAAAAATCCACCTTTAGTACCACGCATAATATCACCCACATGAATTTATTATACAATATTAATACAAAAAAAGAAAGATGCTGTGTTAGTTTAGATCTAATTATTAAATATTAAAAAAATGAGATTTTATATTCTCGTTCAAGAAAATATATTTTGTTGATTTAAATCCCATTTTTATTAATATTTACTCTTTCACTAGCATAAAAAAGGAAGTTTATTACATTAATTAATGAAAAAATTGGTTAATTTTTTAAATCATTATTTTGTTCAATTCAATTTTAACATGTATTTTTATTATTTAAGTTTATATCCCAACTTTTCTAATTCCATTATTGCAATTGCAGATAACTTATTTTTAGATAATTTATCAATATCAAAAAATTCTGCACCAAGTGAATCATCATTTACTTCATCTACTTTTAATTCTTTTTTAATTACATTATTATAATTTGAAATTTTAAAGAAAATACCTGTATGATGTACTTTCACTAAAACATCACTTTTAAATTTCCATTCAAAGCAAACAGAATCAGCATCAAATAGTTGACAATCAACTACTTTTATACCAACTTCTTCCATCAGTTCTCTTTTTAATGCATCTTTTGGTCTTTCACAAAACTCAATTGTTCCACCTGGTAAGTCTAGTTTCCCATCATAAGGACCACCAAATTTCTTGATAAGTAAAATCTTGTTATCATTAATAACTAAACCATATGCACCTAATTGTTTAAATTCTCTCATTTACCTCTCCTCACTTTTTAATCTTTAAACTATTATAATTATAACATATTTTACTTTAATTATATTAATAAAAACTAATTTTTCTTTTTTAAAACATATCCATTAATTTCTTTATCATTTTTATGATAACCTTCCCAATCGAATTCTTCTATATTCTCACTACAATAATTGCAAAAAGGTGTGGAATTATTTAATTTTTTTATAGCATTCCAACCATCAGATATTTTTGATAATTGTATGTAATCATCTTTTGAAACTTTATAATTTGTATTATATTCTTTTATTTAAAATATCTATTAATAATGGGTAATAACATTTTGCTATTTTTCCGTCTCGCAAAAACCTACAAAATCTTCCAATACATTCTTTACTTACTTTATTACCATCATTATTTTTTTCTAATGTTAGTCTAGTTTGAAATTTTCTTATTGGTTCGACTGAACTAAAAATGTCATCATTTATTAAATATGTAATTTTATTTGTTTTTAATACATCTAATATTTTGTCTAATTTTTTATTTGTTGGCTCATATAAAGAAATGGATAACATTATATTATTATTTACAAATGATTTAATAACTTTCTAATCTAGTTTATCTATCAATAAACCATTTGATACAACAACGATTTTTGTGTTTGGTAATATTTTTCTTGAAATGTTTAATAGTTCTGGAAAATTAGGATGCAACAATGGTTTACCGCCTAAAATTCTAAAATAATAAACATTAAATTTTTGTGATATTAACTTTATATCATGTTCGTAATCAGTTAAATTTACATAGTTATTATCATAAATATTTGAAAAATGTGCACATCCTTTACAATTTAAATTACAATGGTCAACAACATTTGTTTCCAAATAATTTAAAAATGGTAATGATAAATTAATTGAATCTATATAGTTATTTAACTTTTTAATTTGTAATTTTATACATTTTATTTTACTATTTGTAATTATCAAATCTGTGAATATTATATATTGTTATATTGGGAAAAATATGATAAAATTATGGTCGGAGATGATATTAAATGCACGAATGTTTATTATGTGAAAGAGATATGAAAAAATCAAAAAATGAATTTGGTAATGGGTGTATAAATAATATATATAAATTTTTAGATATAGAAAAGCCTACAAGGGGAAAGGATAAAGAATTATTTTTATATAAAAACATTATGAAAAAAACAAACATTTATAAAATTAATAAGGAACAGAAAATATGGTTAGCTGATAGATATTTAACATATCAATATTTAGATAAATTAACATATGGAAACTTTGAAAAATTAAAAAAACAGATAAACGAAGATATTGAAAATGTTGATAAAACAGAAAAATTTGATGAAATGATTACATCTAAAAAGATCAAATTAAAAGAAGCATATGATATATACAAAAAAGAAACAAAATTTAAAACTAATCTTGCTAAGATAGAAAATAATGAATATAAAGAAGAGGAAAATATAAAATTATTAATAACTGGTTTTAGTTATATATTCAATATATATAAAAATCAATATGAAAAGAATTCATTTAAGGCGATGCAATATGTGTTTTGGCAAACAGTAATTGAAGTTGGAAGAAGATATTTTAATTATAAATTGGCAGCAGAATTATTACAACATTCTTTAAAGAAAGATCCAAAAGACTTTATTATAAAAGACAAAAAAATAATAAATATGATAATTAGTGATCAAAACTTTAAAAAAAAGATAAAAGAAATTTTAGATAAGTATAATAAAAAACAAAATTTTTATATATCACAAGGAAAAGAGTCTATGTCATTTAAAAATAACGATTTATATTTTGCAATTCATAAGGCTAATATTGAAATGAGCGCAAAAAAAAATGAGGATTCAAGTTGGGAAGCAAATATTACTTTAAGTGATACTTTTGATTTTACTAAATTTAAATCACCGTTTGATTATTACTTTGATGCAAATAATATTCCAAAAAGCATATTGTCTAGTACATTATATAATTTAGCATTTATTTCACAAAAATTAGGAGTAATTAAGGAATATAACGTTATTGTAAAACTTACAATAAAAATACAAAAAAATGGTGAAATTGAAATGTTTTAAGAGGTGATGTTAGTAATGAAAAAAATATTAAAAAGAGCTTTTTTTATTATATTACTTTTGATAATAATATATATAGTATACTTACATACTCTTTATGATTATAATTTTTATTCATCACTAATTGAAATTCCTATACCAATGTTTGCAAAGATGGAGGAAAAGGACACACATGGTGGATTTCATGGAGATGGGGAATCATTAGTAAAAATATATTTTTCGAACAAACAAGCAGAAAAATTTATAAAAAAAATTAAAAACAATACTCATTGGAGTACTTTACCAATTGATGAAATATTACAAAATTGTATAAACAATAATAGTATAGAAGGTATGTCTGTACCTCTTGTAGAAAATGGATATTGGTTCTTTTTAGATAGACATAGCAATGCAACAAATAAATATGATTATAATGATATGTTCAATAGAGCTTCTTCAAATTATTCTGTTGCTATATTTGATAAAGAATCTAATATACTCTATATTTATTCATTAGATACATAAATAAAAGGACAATATGTTAATTTTAAAATTTATAATTACTACAAAAAAAAGAACTCACGCGAGTTCAATTTATATATTATTCAGCTGTTTCAGTAGTTTCTTTCTTACTTTTTTTATCTTCTTTAGCGTCTTCTTCAACTAATTCTAAAATTACAACTAGAGCATCATCTCCACGTCTTTCAGATAATTTTAAAATTCTAGTATATCCACCATTTCTGTTTTTATATCTAACAGCTAAATCATTGAATAATTTATTTACAACTTCTTTATCATTATGTAAAAATGCAAGTGCTTTACGACGAGCAACTAAGCTTCCATCTTTTGCATAACTAATCATTTTATCAACAAATTTTCTTGTTTCTTTTGCTCTTGTTTCAGTAGTTTTTATTTTTTCAAGCATAATAACATCTTTTACTTGTGAAGCTAGCATACTTCTTCTATGTTTGCAAGTTCTTCCTAATTTTCTATATGCCATTTAAAATACCTCCTTTATTAATCTTCGTCTTTAAATTTAAGACCCATACCTTTAATTTTATCAATAACTTCTTTTAATGATTTTTTACCTAAATTACGTATTTTAACCATTTCAGATTCTTTCTTAGCAATAATATCTTGAACAGTAAGTAGTGATGCACGTTTTAAACAGTTATAAGCACGAACAGAGAAATCTAAATCTTCAATTGGTGTTTGTAATGTTTTTAATCTTGGATCTTCTACTTTTTCGTTCATTAATCCTCTTTCATCACCAATATTGTCTATTGATGCAGTGATTTCAAAATGTTCACATAATATTCTTGATGCAAGAGAAATTGCTTCTTCTGGTTTAATTGAACCATTTGTCCATACATTTAATATTAATTTATCAAAATTTTCATTTTGACCAACACGAGCTGGTTCAACATCATAACTTATTCTTTCTATTGGTGAATAAAGAGAATCTATTGCAATTACTCCAGCTTTAACATTTCCAAGTAATTTCTTTTGTTCATCACATTTTACATATCCACGTCCATTACCGATAGTACATTCCATAACAAGACTACCACCATCACATACGTGAGCAATTACTTTATCCTTATTAATTATTTCAATATCAGGATCACATTCAAAATCAGATGCTAATACTTCTTTTTCAGAAGAAATATTTAATTTAATAACATGTTCTTCTGAATCATTTTCTGAATGATTTTTAATTACAACATCTTTAAGATTTAAGATGATTGTAGTTACATCTTCATAAACTCCTTCAATTGTTTGGAATTCATGTTGAACTCCTTCAATTTTTACACTAGTTATCGCACTACCTGGTAATGATGATAACATAACTCTTCTTAGTGCATTTCCTAATGTATTACCGAATCCTCTTTCAAGAGGTTCCATTTCAAATTTTCCATAAAAATTATTTTCTACGTATTCACTTACTTTGTAATCAGGTTTTTCAAATCTAACTTTCAACACCTAACACACTCCCTTTCTTAGTTACGAGGACGTTTTGGTGGACGGCAACCATTGTGTGGTACTGGTGTTACATCTGTTATAGAAATTATTTCTAAACCAGCTGCTTGTAATGATCTTATTGCATATTCACGTCCAGGTCCTAATCCTTTAACTTCAACTGAAACTTTTTTCATTCCATTATCAACAGCAGTTTTTCCTGCAGCTTCTGCTGCTTGTCCTGCTGCATATGGAGTACTTTTTTTACTTCCTTTAAATCCTAAAGTACCAGCAGATGCCCAACATATTGCGTTTCCTTCCATATCAGTAATAGTTACTATGGAATTATTATATGTTGAATAAATATGTGCCATACCTTCAGGTATATTTTTCTTAACTTTACGTTTTCTCAACTTAACTTTAGCCATAATATAACCTCCTTATTATTTTTTCTTATTAGCTACAATTTTCTTAGAACCACGTCTATTTTTCCAACTTCTACAATTACGTCCTGTTCTTTGACCTCTACAAGGTAATCCTTTAATATGACGAGTACCTCTATAAGATTTTATTTCCATTTGAGTCTTAATATCCGTACTTACTTGTCTTCTTAAATCACCTTCAATTGTATAATTGGATACTTCATTACGAATTTTATTTAATTCGTCTTCACTTAAATCTTTTACTCTTCTTTGTCCTTCTATTCCAGCTTGTTCACATATTTTCTTTGCAGTACTTCTACCTATACCAAATATATAAGTTAATGATATACAAACTGCTTTATTATCTGGAATATCTACACCTTTTATACGTGCCATAATCTTTCCTTACCTCCATTATCCTTGTTTTTGTTTGTGTTTAGGGTTTTCACAAATTACCATTACTTTTCCCTTACGTTTTATTACTTTGCATTTAGCGCAAATTGGTTTTACTGATGGTTTTACTTTCATATATTTCCCTCCTACTTACTTTCTATAGGTTATACGCCCACGTGTTAAATCATATATTGATAATTCTACAAGCACTGTATCGCCTGGTAAAATACGAATGTAATTCATTCTTATTTTACCAGAAACGTGAGCTTCTATTATGTGCTTGTTTTCAAGTTCAACTTTAAATTTTCCTCCTGGTAATACTTCAATTACTTTACCTTCCATTTCAATTACATCATTTTTAGCCATTAAACTCACTCTCCTGTTAAAATTTCATATCCATCTTTAGTAACAACAACTGTATGTTCATAATGAGCAGATGGTTTATGATCCATCGTTATTACTGTCCAATCATTATCACTAACATAGACATTTCTTCTTCCTAAATTAAGCATAGGTTCAACTGCAATTACCATTCCTTCCTTTAGAACTGGTCCTTTATAGTTTGAAACAAAGTTAGGAACTTCAGGATCTTCATGTACATCAGTACCAACACCATGTCCTACTAATTCTCTTACTATACTTAAATTATATGAATTTGCACAATCTTCTATTGCTTTTGAAATATCACAAATTCTATTACCTGGTTTTATAGCTGATAATCCTTTATATAATGATTCTTCTGTACCTTTCATAAGTCTTTTAATATCATCACTTGGATTATCTCCAATATAATATGTCCAGGCAGAATCTCCATGATATCCCTTATAACATGCACCAATATCAATCGATACAATATCACCATCTTTTAACTTTCGATTATCTGGTATTCCATGAACTACTTCATCATTGATAGATATACATAAAGTATTTGGAAATCCATCATAATTAAGAAACGATGGAGTAGCTCCTCTTTTTATTATGTAATCATAAGCGAGTTTATCAAGCTCTAATGAGGAAATACCTGGTTTTAAATATTGTTGTAAGTATTTGTGAGTATCGTAAACTATTCTACCAGCAATTTTTAAAAGTTTTATTTCATCTGGTGATTTAATAGTAATCATTATATCACTTCCCAATAATATTTTCAATTGATGAAAATACTTCTTTGATAGATTTTCCACTATCTATTTTATATAATAAATTTTTATCTTTATAATATTTTATTAATGGTTCAGTAGTAGCAACGTAAGTATTATATCTTTCTTTGAAAGTTTCTTCATTATCGTCGCTTCTTTGATATATTTCATTACCACAATCATCACAAATACCATCTGTTTTTGGTTTTAATGCATCTAAATATTTACTATATATTTTTCCACATTTTTTACATTGTAATCTACCACAAGATCTCTTCATTGCAGTATCATAATCAACATCTAGATGAAATACATAATTAATTTTGTTATTTAATTTTTCCAATATATCATCTAATTTTTCTGCTTGATTTATATTTCTTGGAAATCCATCAAATATAAATCCTTCACCCTTATTATCCTTTTCTATTCTTTTTTCTAGTACAGGTATTACTATTGAATCATCAACTAAAACACCTTTAACTTGCATATCATGAATTTTTTTACCTAACTCACTACCTGTTTTAACTTCTTCTCTAAGTAAATCACCTGTAGATATTTTATTCAAATGATATTTTTTTTCTAATAATTCTGCTTGGGTTCCTTTACCAGCAGCAGGAGCTGCAATAAAAATTATATTTTTCATTACGCTTTATGTCTCCTTACATATTTACTTTTTTTATAACTTCTACTTATTAGCGAACTTTCTAATTGCTTATATGTTTCAAGTGCAACACCAACTACGATTAATAATCCTGTACCACCTATAGTAACACTTGATGGTAAACTAGATAAATTTGTAAATATTATTGGTAATCCAGCAATAATTGCTAGGAAAATTGCACCTGTAACAGTTAATCTTGACAATACTTGTTTTATATACTTACATGTATCTTTTCCTGGTTTAATTCCTGGTATGTATCCACCATTTTTTTGTAAATCTTCTGATAATTGTTCAGGGTTAATTTGTAAAAATACATAGAAATAAGCAAAGAACAATATCAAAAATATATATATTACAAAACCAACTGGTGTATTATAATTCAAATATTTACTAACTATCAATGTAAATGTATCATTTTTAACAAATTGAGCTATTGTTGCAGGTATTGCTAATAAACTTGATGCAAATATTACTGGTATAACTCCAGCAGAGTTAAGTCTTAATGGCATATATGATCTTGCTGCACCCATTGCATTAGTTGATTTATTAGCATATTGAATAGGTAATCTTCTTTCAGCTTCTTGAACGAATATTATACCAACAACAACTAGTAAATATATTGCAATGAATATTAAGTAAGATACACCACCTAAGAATATTTTTTGAACTGTATCAAATTTTACTAATTCATTAAATGCTTCAATGAACATTGATGGAATACTTGCAAGAATACCAGCCATAATGATTAGTGATATACCATTACCAACTCCTTTTTGAGTTATTTGATCACCTAACCATAATAGGAAAGCTGTTCCTGCTGTCATTATAGTTGCAACACGTAAATATTCTAGTGCACTTGCATTTTTTAAAAACGCAAACGAATATGCAATTCCTTGAATAAATGCCATTGCAATACCAACATATCTTGTAATTTGATTTAGTTTTTGTCTACCAGTATAACCTTGTTTTTTTAATTCCGTAAAATATGGAATTATATCCATTGTTAATAACTCAATAATAATTGATGCAGTAATATATGGCATAACACCTAATGCAAATACTGAAAATTGTTTAAGTGCTCCACCACCCATTGCATTGATAAGTTCTAGAAATCCTAAATTATCAGTTAAATTTTCTGTACCAGGTATACGTATTGTTGTACCAACTTTAAATACAAACAATATCGCTAATGTGAAAAGTAATCTTTTTCTTAAATCCTTATTAGAAGGTTTAAATATTTGCTTGATTTCAGCAAACATATTAAATCACCTCGATTTTTCCACCTGAATTTTCAACTTTTTCTAAAGCTTTTTTGCTATATTTATGTGCTTTGATAGTCAATTTTTTTTCTAATTCTCCAGTTGCTAATACTTTAATACCACTTAATTCTTTTTTAACAATTCCTTTTTCAATTAACATTTCTGGAGTAACTACATCTCCATCGTTAAATACATTTAAATCACTTAAATTAACAGTTGCATATACTTTTTTAAATCTTGCATTGCTAAATCCTCTTTTTGGTAAACGTCTGAATAATGGTAATTGTCCACCTTCAAATCCTGGACGAACTCCACCACCACTACGTGCGTTTTGTCCTTTATGTCCTTTACCACTAGTTTTTCCTAATCCACTACCTGGACCACGTCCAACTATTTTTCTTCTATGTGTAGATCCTTCCATAGGATGCATTTCATGTAATTTCATATTATCCTAATATCTCCTCTACTGTTTTACCTCTTAATTTAGCAATATGTTCAGCACTTCTTTGAGAAGCTAATGCATTTATTGTTGATTGTGCCATATTTATTTTTGTATTTGAACCAAGTGATTTAGAAACAACATCTTTAACACCAGCAAGATCTAATACTGAACGAACTGGTCCACCAGCTATAACTCCAGTACCTTCTTTAGCAGGTTTAATTAATACTCTTGATGCTCCACTTCTACCAATTGCTTCGTGTGAAATTGTTCTGTTATCTACAAGTGATATTTGAATTATATTTTTTGTTGCATTTTGACTAGCTTTCTTTATTGCATCAGGAACTTCATTTGCTTTACCAGTACCTAATCCAACTTTCCCTTTTCTATCTCCAACAGCAACAACTGCACTAAATCTAAAATTACGTCCACCTTTAGTAACTTTAGTTATACGTCTAACAGCTATTACTTCTTCGTCATATATCTTCTTTGGTGGGTTATATTTTTTTCTTTCCATCATTACCCTCCTTCTAAAATTCTAATCCATTTTCACGTGCAGCATCAGCAAGTGCTTTTACACGTCCATGATATAGGTATCCACCTCTATCAAATACTACTTTTTTAATTTTTAATTTTTTAGCTTTTTCAGCTATATCTTTTCCAACAACTTTAGCTGCTTCAATATTTGAACCTTTAGCAATTTTTAATGATTTATCCAATGATGAAGCACTAGCTAATGTAATACCTTTTACATCATCTATAATTTGTACTGAGATATTAGTGTTTGAACGGAATACATTTAGTCTAGGTATTTCACTAGTACCAGATAAATTCTTTCTAACTCTTCTATGTCTCATTTTACGTGCTTCATTACGAGATACCTTATTTATCATAACTCTATCTCTCCTTTACCCTATTTTGAAGCTTTCTTTCCTTCTTTACGACGGATTATTTCATTTTTGTATTTTATTCCTTTTCCTTTATAAGGTTCAGGTGGTCTTATTCCACGAATCTTAGCTGCATATTCACCAACTTCTTGTTTGTCAATACCACTAATTTTAATTTCAGTATTACTAATACCTTCAACTTTTAAACTGCTTGGTATTTCTATTTCAACAGGATGTGAGAAACCAGCTTTGATTGCTAATTTATTTCCTTTTAATTGGAAATTATAACCAACACCTACTATTTCTAAAGATTTATCGAAACCTTTACTAACACCGTCTATCATATTTTTAATATTTGCATTAGTTGTACCATGCATTTGTTTAGAAGTTTTAATGTCATTTTTACGTGTTGTATAAACTTTTCCTTCTTCAACTTTAACATCTATACAATTTGCAATATTTAAACTAAGTTCACCTTTTGGACCTTTAACTGTTAATGTATTATTTTCTATATTAACACTTACACCTTCAGGTATACTCAACACTCTATTTCCTATACGACTCATCAGGACACCTCCTCTTATCGTCTACCATACGTAAGCCAGTACTTCTCCACCAATATTTTCTAAACGTGCTTGTTTATCAGTCATTATTCCTTTTGATGTAGATATTATAGCAATACCTAAACCATTTAAAACTCTTGGAATTTCATCTGATTTAACATATACACGTAGTCCTGGTTTAGAAATACGCTTAAGTCCAGTAATTACTCTTTCTTTATTTTGTCCATATTTAAGTGATAATACTATCATGTCATCTTGATTATCGTGTTTTTCTATTTTGTAATCTATTATATATCCTTCTTCTTTAAGAATATTTGCAATTTGAATTTTTATTTTAGAAGCTGGAACTTCTACTTTTTTATATCGCATAATGTTTGCATTACGTATTCTTGTAAGCATATCTGCGATTGGATCAGTTAATACCATAATAATCCTCCCTTCACTTATTACCAGCTAGACTTTTTAACACCAGGAATTTGTCCCTTAGATGCTAATTCTCTAAAGCAAATACGACATAATTTAAATTTGCTCATAACAGCATGTGGTCTTCCACATCTTTCACATCTTGTGTATTCACGAACTTTATATTTTGGCTTTCTTTGAGCTTTTATAATCATACTTTTTTTTGCCATCTATTTTTCCTCCTTAATAAGACTACTTCTTAAAAGGAATTCCAATTCCATTTAATAAGTCAAATGCTTCTTCATCAGTCTTAGCTGTTGTAACGATTACTATATCCATACCACGTACTTTAACAACATCGTCAAATACAATTTCAGAAAATATTAATTGTTCTTTAATTCCTAATGTATAATTACCACGTCCATCAAAACTTTTTCTAGATACTCCTCTAAAATCCTTAACACGAGGAAGAGAAATACTAATTAGTTTTTCAAGGAAATTATACATATTATCTCCACGTAAAGTTACTTTGCATCCGATTGCTTGACCTTCTCTTACTTTAAATCCAGCTATTGATTTTTTAGCTCTAGTTATAATTGGTTTTTGACCTGTAATCAATGCTAGATCATGCACTGCTGCATCAATTAATTTTGAATTTGTTGTAGCGTCACCTACACCCATATTAACGACAATTTTTTCTATTTTAGGAACTTCCATAACTGATGAATAGTTATGTTTTTCTTTTAAACTAGGAACAATCTCATTTAAATATTTTTCTTTTAGGCGGTTCATAAATTACCCTCCTTCTTTCCTATGCTAATTTTGAATTAGATTTTTTTGTTACTCTTACTTTTTTACCATCTTTATCTAATTCTTTTCCAATTCTTGTTCTTTTATTTTCTTTTGGATCATAGATCATTACATTAGATGCATGTATAGGTGCTTCTACTTCTACTTTTCCACCTTCTACACCAGCTCTAGGTTTAATATGTTTTGTAACCATATTAATTCCTTCGACAACTACTTTGTTGTTGCGTCTATCTGTAGCGATTATTTTTCCAACTTTATTTTTATCTTTACCAGCAATAACAATAACTTTGTCATCTTTTTTTAAGTACATATTTTTTTCCTCCTTTTAAGGCTAAATTACTTCTTTTGCAAGAGATACAATTCTCATGAAGTCTTTATCCCTAAGTTCACGAGCTACTGGACCTAAAACACGTGTTCCTACTGGAGATTTATCATCTTTAATAATAACGCATGCATTATCATCAAATTTGATATAACTTCCATCTTTACGTCTTGCTCCAGCTTTGCTTCTTACAACTACTGCTTTAACAACTTTTCCTTTTCCAATTGTTCCACCTGGGATAGCTTTTTTTACAGTTCCTACAACTATATCACCAATACCTCCAGTTTTAACTTTACTTCCTCCTAATACACGGATAACCATAAGTTCTTTTGCACCAGAGTTATCAGCAACTTTTAATATACTTTGTTGTTGAATCATTCCTGTAATCCTCCTTCCAGCTAATACCTATTATAATATTACTGCTTTTTCAATTACTTCTACTAATTCATATCTTTTAGTTTTAGATAATGGTCTTGTAAAAGCAATTCTTACTCTGTCACCAATGTTTGCTTCATTGTTTTCGTCATGTGCAGCATACTTTTTAGAATATTTTACTCTTTTTCCATATTTTGGATCTTTTTTATATGTTTCAACTAATACTGATATTGTTTTATCACTTTTGTTGCTTACGACAGTTCCAATTAATTCACGTCTTTTTCTTTCCATAAACGCCTAGTCCTCCCTTTCTTCAAGTTCACGTTCTCTTAATATAGTTTTTAAACGTGCAACTGTTTTTCTTAATTCTTTAATTCTTGAAGGTTTTTCTAATGTACCGTTCGCTTTTTGGAAACGTAAATTAAACAATTCTTCTGTGCATTCTGAAATTTTCTTATTTATTTCTTCAGTGGTTAAATTTCTAATTTCATTAACCTTCATATTACTCACCACCATTTTCCTTTTTAACAAATTTACATTTGATTGGTAGTTTATGGCTTGCAAGTCTTAAGGCTTCACGTGCAACTTCTTCGCTGACTTCATCAATTTCAAACATGATTTTACCTTCTTTGACTACTGCAACCCATTCTTCTACATTACCTTTACCTTTACCCATACGAGTTTCTAATGGTTGTTTTGTAAGAGCAAGGTGTGGAAATATATTAATCCAAACTTTACCACCACGTTTCATGTAACGAGTCATGGCAATACGAGCTGCTTCTATTTGTCTTCCTGTTATCCATGCCCCTTCTTTTGCCATAAGACCATATGAACCAAAATGTAATTCTGTATTACCTTTTGCTTTACCTTCATAACTTAATCTATGTGGCTTTCTGTATTTAGTTCTTTTTGGCATTAACATTTTTATTACCTCCCTTATTTTCTTTTGAAGGAAGTATTTCACCTTTGTAAATCCATACCTTTACACCAATTTTACCATAAGTAGTATCAGCTTCACTTATTGCATAATCTATATCAGCTCTAAGTGTGTGTAGAGGTGTATTACCTTCTGAGTAACCTTCACTACGAGCCATATCAGCTCCACCTAAACGTCCTGAAACTAAAGTTTTAATTCCTTTTGCTCCAGCTTTCATAGTGTTTCTAATTGCTCTTTTTTGAGCATTTCTAAATGAAACTCTGTTTTCGATTTGATGAGCTATATTATCAGCAACTAATTTAGCAACCAAATCAGGTTTTTTAATTTCCATAATAGAAATTGTAATATTTTCATTGACTAACTTACTTAATTCATTTTTAAGTTTTTCAACATCTTCTCCACCATGTCCAATTATGACACCAGGTTTTGATGTATTTATAGTCACTTCGCATGATTTTTCATTTCTTTCAATAATAATTGAAGCAACACCAGCATCTTTTAATTTTTTATCTAAATATTTACGAATTTTAATATCGTTATTTAAATATTTAGCAAAATCTTTTTTAGATGCATACCATTTAGACTCCCAATCTTTATTGATACCAATTCTAAATCCATTTGGATTGACTTTTTGTCCCATTAGTATACCTCCTTATTTTGTTTTATAACCTACAACTATAGTTATATGACTTGTTCTTTTATCATGACGATCAATATGACTTCTTGAACCAAATCTAATTCTTTTTAGAACAGGTCCACAATCAACATATGCTTCTTTAACATATAATTTTGATACGTCCATTCCTAAATTGTTATCTGCATTTGCAACAGCAGAAGTTAACACTTTTTTAATTATTCTTGATGATTTTTTATTTTTATTATCCAATATTTGTTCTGCTTCACTAACACTTTTACCACGAATTAAATCGATAACTAAACGTGTTTTTCTAGGAGCAGTTAATATAGTTTTTGCACTTGCTTTTGCGTCCATTATAAGCATCCTCCCTAACTATTTTTTATTTTTGTCATCGCCATGTCCACCAAATTTACGTGTTGGAGAGAATTCACCTAGTTTATGTCCTACCATATCTTCAGTTACATATACAGGTATAAATTCTTTACCATTATGTACCGCAAATGTGTGACCAACAAATTCAGGATAAATTGTTGAACGGCGTGACCATGTTTTAATTACTTGTTTTTTCCCAGATTCGTTCATTTCATTGACTCTTTTTAGTAATTTTTTAAATACATAAGGTCCTTTTTTTAAACTTCTTGCCATACTTTACTCATCCTTTCCTATTTTTTCTTACGGCGACTAACTATCAATTTGTCAGAAGCTTTATTTTTCTTACGAGTTTTATAACCAAGTGCTGGTTTACCCCAAGGAGTAAGAGGTCCTTTTCTCCCGATTGGAGCTCTACCTTCACCACCACCATGAGGGTGATCATTAGGGTTCATAACAGAACCACGTACTGTTGGTCTAACACCCATGTGACGTTTACGTCCTGCTTTTCCTACATGTACTAGTTCGTGATCAAGATTTCCTACACCACCAATAGTTGCATAACATGTTCCAAGTATTAATCTTGTTTCTCCACTTTCTAGTCTTACCATAACGTATTTATCTTCACGTCCTAGTATTTGAGCACTTGCTCCTGCACTACGTGCGATTTGTCCACCTTTTCCTGGTTTTAATTCAATATTATGAATTATAGTACCAACAGGAATATTTGATAGTGGTAATGCATTACCTATTTTGATATCTGCATTTTCGCCACTCATTATTTTGTCTCCTACCTTTAATCCGTTAGGAGCTATTATGTATCTTTTTTCTCCATCTACATATTTTATTAAAGCAATGTTAGCTGTTCTATTTGGATCGTATTCAATAGATGAGACAACACCTTCAATATTTAATTTATTTCTTTTGAAATCAATTACACGATATTTTCTTTTTGCCCCACCACCTTGGTGACGAACAGTAATTCTACCTTGGTTATTACGACCTGCATTTTTGTTTAATGATACTACTAGACTTTTTTCAGGAGTTGATTTTGTTATTTCATCATTAATCAGTCTACTCATTCCACGAGTACCATTAGTAATTGGTTTTAATTTTCTAACTGGCATAATTATCCTCCTTGTCTAACATTAGTCGAAATTAATTTCATTACCTTCGGCTAATTTAACAATTGCTTTTTTGTATTTTGAAGTTTTATATGGTGTTCTACCATATCTTTTATTTTTAGGTTTAACGTTTATAGTGTTTACTTCACTAACTTTAACGTTAAATATTTTTTCAATAGCTTGTTTTATTTCAATTTTATTTGCTTTTGTACTAACTTTAAAAGTATATGAATTTTCTTGATCTTTTAAGTTTGTACTTTTTTCTGTTACTATTGGAGCAATAATGATATTTCTATAATGATTCATCATTATTTAAGCACCTCCTCAATTTGTTTAATTGCATCTTTTTCAACTAACATAATATCTGAATTTACGATGTCTAATGTATTTATTTCATCTGGTAATAATATTAATACATTTGTTAAATTTCTAGATGCTAATATTAATTTTTCATCTAATTCTGATACTACTATTAATAGTTTTTTATCTGCTAATTTTAAATCCTCTAATATTTTAACGAAGTCTTTAGTTTTACCACTTTCACATTTTATACTATCAATTGCAAATAATTCTTTATCAGTATATTTATATGATAGTGCAGAAAGTAAAGCTAATCTTCTTTCTTTTTTGTTCATTTTTTTCTTGTAACTTCTTGGTGTAGGTCCAAATACTGTTGCTCCACCTCTAAATTGTGTAGCACGTATACTACCTTGTCTTGCACGACCTGTTTCTTTTTGACGCCATGGTTTTCTTCCACCACCGCTTATTTCACTACGTCCTTTAGTTTTTGCTGTTCCTTGTCTTAGACTTGCTAATGAAAGTACTAAATGATTATGTAATACTGCATCATTTTTTTCTATATTCCAAATTTTATCATCAATGCTTATGCTTTCTAATGTTTCACCTTTTTGATTTAAAAGAGATATTTTACTCATTCAAATTCCTCCTTATTTATTATGCTTCAGTATTTTGTTCTACTGGTTCTGTATTAGAATCGGCATTATATGATACTAATTCATTTGGAACATTTTTATTACCTTCATTTTTAACAGCAGTTTTAATCATAACTAAAGACTTTTTAGCACCTGGAACATTACCTTTTATAAGTAAGCATCCATTTTCCATATCTACACTTACAACTTCCAAATTTTGGATTGTAACTGTTTCTACACCCATGTGTCCTGGTAATTTCTTACCTTTGAATACACGCATTGGTCTCATTGTTCCCATTGAACCTGGTCTTCTATGATAGTGAGATCCATGTCCCATAGGTCCACGACTTTGGTTGTGGCGTTTAATAACACCTTGGAACCCTTTACCTTTTGTAGTTCCTGTAACATCAACTATTTCACCAGCTTCAAATAAATCAGCATGTAATTCTTGACCTAGTTCATAGTTTGTAATGTCTACACCTCTAAACTCTCTTAAGAAGCGCTTAGGTGTAGTGTTTGCTTTTTTGAGATGACCCATTTTAGCCTTATTAGATAGAACTTCTCTTTGATCATCAAAAGCTAGTTGTATTGATTCATATCCATCGTTTTCAATTGTTTTTATTTGTGATACAACGTTAGTACCAACATAAACAACTGTAACAGGAATCAATTTACCATCTTTGTTGAAAACTTGAGTCATTCCAATCTTACGACCTAAGATTCCTTTTTTCATTTTTCTTCCTCCTATTATTTATTTATTATTTTTATTTCAACACCGCTTGGTAAATCCAAATGAGCTAACGCATCAATTGTTTCTTTACTTGGGTTATTGATGTCAATTAATCTTTTGTGAGTACGCATTTCAAATTGTTCACGACTATCTTTGTCTTTGTGTACAGCACGTAATATTGTATATTTTTGAATTTCAGTTGGTAGTGGGATTGGCCCGCTAACTAAGCCACCAGTTCTTTTTACTGTTTCAACTATTTTGATAGCAGCTTTATCTAAAATTCTGTGATCATAAGCTTTTAGCTTAATTCTTACTTTTGTACTTGACATTTCTTATCCTCCCCTCGCCTATATCTTGTATAGACTAGCTCCGAGCAAAAACCTGTACTTTTTCGGTAAGTAAATTATCAACTTAACCTGGAGTATCAGCAACCTTGCACATCCTCGCCGTCAAACATTAATAAGTATAACATAAAAATCCCTTAAAAATCAAGAAAAAATTAAATATTTTTTTAAAAAATTTGTCTATACATAATATAATTATATTTAATTTAAAAAATTATAGTATTATTTTATTTTTAATTTATTGATTTGCTTATATAATATATTTATTTTGTTTTAATGTATATTTTTAATATTTATACACAAAAAAGACATAATTCGACAAATTATTATTTACTAATAGATTATAATATTAGTATAATTTAAAGGCTTCACTAAAAATTTAAGGAGGAATAGTTATATGTATATTGATATGATTGAAGATGATGATCTAGAATTTTTTAATGAGTATATTCATAGATCAAGTATTTACTAAAAAAATATAAGTTGTGGTAGCTTATATTTTTTGTTTTTTATTTATAATTATATTTCCTGTCATTTCACTAGGTATTTCTATATTATTAATACTAAATAATGATGGAATTATATCTGCAAGTATTCCATTTTTTACTTCATATATTGTACTACATACTATTAATGGAACTTTATTAGTTGTATGAGCTGTATATGGATTATCATCTTGGTCTAACATATATTCACTATTTCCATGATCAGCTGTTATTACTAACAATCCTTTTTTTTCTTGAACTTTATTATATATTTTTCCTATGCATTTATCTACTGCTTCAACAGCCTTTATAGTTGCGTCTAACACACCCGTATGTCCTACCATATCACAGTTTGCAAAGTTTAATATTATATAATCATATGTTTCGTTATCCATTTCTTTAATTAATACATCTGTTATTTCATATGCACTCATCTCTGGCTTTAAATCATATGTTTTTACTTTTGGTGAATCAATTAATATTTTCTTTTCTCCTTCGTAATCTATTGTTTTATTTCCATCAAAGAAGTATGTTACATGATTATATTTTTCTGTTTCAGCAATTCTCAATTGTTTTAATCCACACTTTTCAGCCCAACTTCCAAACGTATTTTCTAAATTTTCAAGTTTAAATGCTGGGGTACTAATTACCGTATCTCTTACTCCCATCATAGTTACAACTTTTATATTATTAAATTTTTGAGTTTGAAATTCATTAAATTTTGGATTAGTAATAGCTGTTAATATTTGATTTGCTCTATCACTTCTAAAGTTAAAGAATATTAATCCATCTCCGTCTTTTATTATACCTTGTTTATCAAAAAGTGCAGGTAAAATAAACTCATCATAAGTTTCACTATTAAACGATGTATCTATATATTCTAATATATTTTGATTAGTGGAATTTTTTCCATTTATTACAGTATCATAATATAATTTTATTCTATCCCATCTGTTATCTCTATCCATCGCATAATATCTTCCTGATATAGATGCTATCTTACCTATTTGTAATTCTTCTATTTTTGAGTTTAATAGTGTGATATATTTTTTTGCTTCACTTGGTAACGTATCTCTCCCATCTGTTATTGCATGTATGTATACATTTTTAATATTATTAATTTTACATAATTCAAGAAGAGCATATAAGTGATTTATATGTGAATGAACTCCTCCATCACTTAATAGACCCATTAAATGGATTGCTCCATTAGTTTTTTTTGCATGTTCAATTACACTTAATAATTCTTTATTACTAAAAAATTCTTTACTTTCTATTTTTTTATTAATTAAAACAAGTGGTTGATATACTATTCTTCCTGCTCCTATATTTAAATGTCCCACTTCACTATTTCCCATTTGACCATCAGGTAATCCTACATAATGACTACTTGCTTCTAAAAAAGCCATAGGAAAATTTTTCATAAACGTATCTAGGTTTGGTGTTGATGCAAGTTTTATTGCATTTCCTTTTTCTTCTTCTCTATATCCGAATCCATCTAGGATTGCTAAAACAATAGGTTTCATTATATCATTCTCCTTTTTTTATACAGTGTAATGCATATATTGGTATATTTATAATATTTCCATTTTTACTAAAATTATCAAATGTAAAATTATAAGCTTTATTTATATTATTATCTTTTGTAAATTGTGTTATATTTTTTGCTTTCTTTCTTCTTTCTATATCTATTGGTATTATTTCACCTTGCATATTTTGTATTACAAATGGAACGTTTGCTTTACCTTCACTTTCATAATAGTATACAGGATATCCGTTTTCATACAATGTTGATGCTATATAATTTTGTAGTAGTGCATTTAAATGTTTTTGCCATTTTTTATCTAATATATTTTCATAGTCTATGCCATATAAACTAGCAAGTATTCCACTATCATTAATAAATAGTTTGAAACTTGTATCATCTGCAGCAGAAGATATACTTCTACTTATTTTTTTAACTTTTAAGCATTTTATATATATTTCATGTTTTTTCATCCAATCAATAGGTCCTTTATATTCACTTTGTCTTGCACCCTTTTTAATAGTACCATATTGAAATTTTTTGTTTGATTTAAAAAGTTGTTTAGGTAAAGATGTAAATGTTGATAATATTTTTTGTTGGTTACCATCATAATTTTTAAAAATATAGTTATTAATATTTTTAATTATTTCATGTTGTTCAAGCAGTACCTTAGACATATCATTAGTATCTAAATATGTTTTTACAACTTTTGGATATCCTCCTATTATTAGATATTTTGTAAAATATTCAAGAGCTAAATCATGATATCTAAATTTTTTATCTTTTTTATAACTTTCTTGTATGAATTGCGCAAGTCCCGGTTGTTTATTAACTACTAGGAATTCTTCAAAATTCATTTTATACATTTTATGGAAAGTTATTTTACCTACATATGATGTATTATTAGTTGGTAAATTTATAGAATTACATATAGATATTACACTATAATTATTTTTTGAATCCTTAAATCTTAATAATACTGGTATTAATTTATCATAAGCTTCAGCATTATCAAATATTATTAATGTATCTAAATTATTTATATCTTTATTATATAATAGACATAACTTTTCAAATAGTCTATCTATATTCATTTCTTTATTTAATAAATTTATTACTAGTGGATTATATTCTAGGTTTATGTATATGTATTGTTCATATTTTTCTTTTCCAAATTTGATTGTTGAATAACTTTTACCAACCATTGTAGAACCAGATAATATTATTGGATTCTTATCTTTTTGTTTCTTCCATTCTGCAAAATATTTGTCGATTTTTCGTTCCATAAAGTGTTACCTCCTAACAATTATCTACCTTTATTATAGTTATTTTGCATTTTTAAGTCAATAATTTTATATGAATTTTTTAACGTATTAAAAAAATAAATAAGTTTTTGTTCTTATTTATTTTTAGATTATATTAATATTTATGTTTTTCATTTGTAATGCTTAGTTTTTCCTACTTCGTCTGTTGCTATCGCAATTGCATTATCTAAGAAATTATTTATACTATCTTTATATACCAATAAAACTTTCTTTGTTGTTTCTATTACTTCTGATGGATCTATTCCTAAAAATTCAGAAATAGATTCTGTTGAAAAATATTTATCATCTATATATCCTAATTTTAATGATATAATTACTGCTTCTTTAATTGATCTATCATAAATTTTAAAAAAATACAATTTTCAAATTAATTAAATTTTTAATGATTTCTTTTTTGCAAATTTATTTAATAATCTTTTCATTTTAGGAACTAATAACCCATAAAATTTGTAAATTTGGTCCTTGGTTAGTTTAGTAGATATTGGATTATTTAAATCTTTTCCATATCGAATTGCGATCAAATCTTTTTCTTCTTCATTTAATGTTGTTAACATTTCATCTATTTCTTCTTTACTATAATCTTTAAAAAATTCATATATTGTCCTTGTTTTTTTCTTTTTCTTGTTTCCATTATTTTGCACTTGCAAATATTTTTTTTGTTGTTTTTCTTTGATGTTTTGTTCTCTAAATCTTTCTATATTTTGTCTCATCTTTTCAGGATATTCCGTACATTCAATTAGTTGTTCTATATATTTAGAATTTCTAATTCTATTTAATGTCCTTGCTTCTTGTTGTTGTATACTCTGTCTTGTTAGTTTGTATTTATTTGCAATTTCTTCATAAGTCATTGGTCTTTTGTTATTATAACCAATTCTCAATAATAGTATCTCAATTTCTTTAGGCTTTAAGTGGCATTTTTCAAGTAAACTATATGTTTGTAAGTGTAAATTATGAGTTATAACTATTTCTTCTGGATTTTTATTATCAGATTGGATAATGTCATTAATTTCCCTATTATTCTCGTTTCCAATTAATGTATCTATACTTATAGTATCACTTTGAAGTTTATGTAATTTCGTTGCTTCTGATACTGATATACTCATTTCATTTGCTATTTCATTTATTGTGGGAGTTCTACCTAATTGATCTTCTAATTTTGTTATTGTTTTTTTATATATGCCAAGTTTTTGATATATATAATCAGGTATTCTTATATTTCTTGCTTTATTAGCAATAGCTCTTGTCATTGCTTGTCTTATCCAATGAATTGCATAAGTTGAAAATTTATAACCTTTATTTACATTGTATTTATCTACTGCTGTCATTAGTCCTATATTTCCTTCTTGTATAAGATCCAAAAAGGATAATCCCCTATCTGTGTATTTTTTAGCAATACTAACAACTAATTTTAGATTGCTTTCGATAAATAAATTTTTTGCTTTTTTATCGCCATTTGCTATTCTTGTAGCAAGATCTTTTTCTTGTTGAATAGATAATATTGGATATTTACCTATTTCATTTAAATATAATTTAATACTATCATTCAATATTAACTCTTTTACTTTGCTATCGTCTAAATCTTCATTTTCTTTAATTTCAATATTGTTTAACATGCAATAAGCATCTATTGATAACACTAATATATTGTCATCAAATATCTTTTCTACTTTTCCTAAAATTATTTGGTTTCTATAATTTTTAAAGATTAACTCTATTGTTTTATTAAACGCATTATTTTTGTTTATTAAATCAATTAATAAATCTGGATCTATAATATAATTATAGGTTCCTAAAAATTCGTTAAACTTATTAATATTTTTAAAAGATTCTTTATAATTGTTAACATCTATAAAATTTTTATTAATATAATTGTTTAATACATCAAATGATGTTTCTGATTTACTCATTAATTTTTTAACTTTCTTTGATATCTGTAATTCTATTTTATTTTTTATAAAATCTATATAATCTACATCCCCCTTATATACTAGTTTCGAATTACTTATTTCTTTCATTACTAATTCATAAAAATCATTATCATTTATTTCAATATAACTAAATGTAGAATATATATCATTAATAATTGGTAATAATATATTATATATTTTTTTAGAATCTAATTGCTTAATGTTATTATAATTAAGATTCATACACATACTCCTATTCTAAATTGAATATTAACTTTTATAATTTTTGATTTCTATTCTATCATCTTTAATTTTCTAAGTCAATAATAGCAAAGTTTCTTTAATATTTATTTACATTTTTTTATCAAATATAGTTCTTTATTTTGAGATGAAATTGAATCATGCAACATTTTATATTCATCTCTACTTGCACTATTTACTGCATTTAATAACATTTTATAAAATTCTAAAGTTGTTTTATATTTTTTACTTCTTATATCTATACATGTTCCTATATATTTATCTTGATTGAATGTATGTAAGTTAACTAAACTACTTGATATATCACGAGCTATTATTACATCAAAATCATTTATTGATGGAGTGTTTTCTTTTTTATTAATCAAATATTCAGGTATATAAATATTATTACTATTTAAATACCCATAAGAACCAATAATTCCATATTTAGATAGTTCATTATTATTAACTTTTTCTGATAATAAAAATTGATTATATTTCTTTAAGTATAATGACATAGATGTTTGAACACCTTGTACTAATTCTAATATTTTATTATAATTTTCTGGTTTAAATCCATATAATTTTATATATTCTAAAAAAATCATAGTATTATATTCTTCGTTATTTAAATCTTTATTATTCATAAAATCAAAACCTCCTAATTTATAGCATTTAAAAAGTAGCAAGGGCTACTTTATTTTTCTTCTGTTTTAAATCCATATTTTTTATTAAATTTTTCAATACGTCCAGCTTTAGTACCTCTGTTTTGTTTTCCTGTATAGAATGGATGACAATTAGAACATACTTCAATTACCATATTATCTGTTGTAGATTTTACATTAAAAGTTGATCCACAAGCACAAGTAACTGTACAATCTTTGTATTCTGGATGAATCCCTTTTTTCATATTAATATCTCTCCTTCCGCCATGACTAATTTTTAGCCATAGAAATTCCATTGCGTTACTATTGTAACAATAAATAATGATTTTGACAAGCAAATATTTGATTTTTTTCTTATTTTTTGCATTATTTTATCTTATCAATGATTAAATTCGCTATTTGTTTATAACCTTCTGTTGATGGATGTATATCTTTATAATTAGGAAGAAATCCAGGATTTTCTATAAATACTTCATATATATTAACGTATTCAGCATCATATTTAAGTGCTAATTTTTCCATATAATCATTAATATATACAAATGATTGTGATAAATCTCTTACATTTTCACTAGATCTATTTATATATGGATTATAATATCCAATTAATATTAGTTTACCTTTAAAATATTTAGTTAATTCATCTAATAACTCATCATAGTCTTTAATAACTTCATCAATATATTTATTTATTTCATCTGTGTCAGTATCTAATATATTATTATCTGTTTTATAAAATATATCATTACTTCCTATTGATAGTGTAACTAAATTACTTCTTCTTAATATAGTTTTAATTCCCTCATGATTTTTACCTATCTTTATTTTTTTATTTAGTGTTATATCATTAAGTACATCAGTTATTCTGTAACCTTCTTGTGCAAAATCTTTTGTATAAAATTTTAATTTATTATTATCTTCTAAATAATCTTTAACATAATCAGAATATCCATATCCAATACTTTTATATGGTGTTTTACCAAGAGCTAATGAATCTCCTAATGAAATATATATTAATTTATTACTTTTAAATAGACAATACATTATAAATATAATAATACATAAAAAGAAAAAGAATATTATTTTTTTTAGTTTTTTCATAAATTATCACTCCAATAAAAAAAGTAAAGAATAAACTTTACTTAATTATATTTCTTCTAAACTTATTTTAGCACCTACATTACTTAATTTATCTATAATTTTTTCATATCCTCTCAATATGTGTTCTACGTTTTCAATTGTTGTTGTTCCTTTAGCAATTAATCCTGCTAATATAAGACATGCACCTGCTCTTAAATCTGTTGCAACAACCTTTTTACCAATTAATGGAGTAGGTCCTTTTATTAAAGCAACTTTATCATTAACTGTAATATTAGCTCCCATTTTGTTTAAATACTCAACATTCATAAATCTATTTTCCCAAACTGTTTCTTCAACTGAACTAGTACCTTTACATTGTGTTAAAAGTGTAGTTAATGGTTGTTGTAAGTCAGTAGGAAATCCTGGATAAACTAAAGTTTTTATATTTGCACTTTTTAATTTATCACATTTACTTACTATTACATAATCACTACCTATTTCTATTGGTACACCTATTTCTGATAATTTAGATGTTAATGATTCAACATGATCGGGTATAATATTATTTATTTTTAATTTATCACCCATTAAAGCTCCAGCTATTATATATGTACCAGCTTCTATTCTGTCAGGTATAACTTCATGGAATGAACTTTTTAATTTTTTTACACCTTCAATTTTTATTTCACTAGTACCAGCACCTGTTATTTTCGCACCCATTGTATTTAGGAAAGTTGCTACATTAACTATCTCTGGTTCTTTAGCTGCGTTTTCTATAATTGTTGTACCATTTGCAAGTGTTCCTGCTAACATTATATTTATTGTTGCTCCTACACTTGCTATATCTAAATAAATATTTGTTCCTTTTAATTCATCTGCTTCTACAATATATTTGTTTCCATCAACTGATACTTTTGCTCCTAATCTTTCAAATCCTTTTAAATGTAGATTAATAGGTCTTTCTCCTATTTTGCACCCACCAGGAAAATACATTTCTACTTTTTTATATTTAGAAAGTAAAGCTCCCATAAAATAGTAAGATGCTCTTAATTTCTTTGATATTTCCTCAGGTATTTCTTTATTTTCTATTCCTGTAGAATCAATAGTCATCGTATCTTCACTAAGATTAACTTTTGCACCTAAATACTCTAAAATTTCTATTAAAGAAGTTCTATCTGATATTTGTGGTACATTAAAGATTGTAGCAGTTCCACTACATAATATAGCCGCAGGTATTAATGCAACCGCACTATTTTTAGCTCCCCCTATGTTAATTGTTCCAGAAAGTGTATGGCCTCCCTCAACTATTATTTTTTTCAATTTTATCAACTCCAATTAAATTATAACATATAAAGTTCTAATTCTATTATATTTATATTATATTTTTGTCTTTTTGACATTAAATAATTAATAATTTATATATTATTATAAAATTGAAATTTTTTCAATAACTTTTAATTATTATTTTCATAATTATTATGCGTTTTATGAAGAATTGTGATTATCTATAAAATGATAAAATTTGAATTGAAATATTTTGATAGTAATATATTTATTAAACATCATCTGAATGTTATTATTCCTTGATCTAGTAATATATACGAAATAAATGAAAGAAGTGTATAGTTATTATTTTCTTTATAAATTTTTTCTTCTTTTTCAAATACATCTATATTTATATTTTTTATATCATCTATATTAAAATTATCAATTCCTAAATTTTTTAATTGCTTAATCATTTCTAATGTAGCTCTTTGAATTTTATATTTATCTATTAAATTAATATTATAATTATTGGATTTGACATAATTTTTTATATTTTCATTAACAATTTTTTTATCTTTTTCAAAACATGATATAGTATAAGCTTCAGTACATGGGTAGCTCAATAATAATCCATTTTCAAATTCATCATTACAATATGAATTATTTAATTTTTTTAATAATTTTCTTACTATATTTACTTTATTTGATTTATTATCTCTATCACAAATATAATACACAGGAATATTTTTGATATCTAATGAATATTTTTCATAAAGCATTTTATATAATTCATTTCTATATTTATCATCATCTATAATTGAACCAATGTTTGAATTTTTAGTATTTATTATTATAACCCTCTGATTATTATTATCTTTTATAACAAATTCATTATATTCTTTAAATTCATTTTGATTTCTACTTTTAGTAACTAATTTATAATGTAGTAATTTTCTAAATATTTGATTGAATAAAGAAAATTCATAACTAGCCCCCTCAACAACTAAAACAATTGTATTAATTTTCTTCTTTATGTTAATCTTTAAAGATTTTATTGTATCTTGGAATTCCATCAAATACTCCATTTAAATACATTTTTTGAGTATTTTGTGCTTCTCTAGGCATTTCATCTGAAAATCTTTTTAGTGTACTACCTTTTTTTCCTTTAAAAGATACAGAGTATACTTGATCAGGTCTAATTATTGTATTATTTAATATGTTAGTTGAATGAGATGTAAAAAATATTTGAGAATTATTTGAATAATGATTAAAATATTTAATAAGACACTCTTCTAGTTCGTTATGAAAACCACTACTAAACTCATCTAGAATAATCATACAATCTTTTTTTATTGCATGAAGAAATATAGGTAAAAGATTAATTAGGGTATTATTTCCAATGGATTCAAAAACTTCTGGTATATAAATATCAGTACCTTCCTTTAAGAAAGAAATAAATTTATTATCCTTTGATTGAGCATTAAAAGATTCATTTTTATTTGGTGTTTTTGAATCATATGCAATCTTTTGTTTATAATTTATTTTATCAAAAAAATTATTTATTTCGTCAGTACCTATTTCTTCTAAATATTCGTGTGCTAAAAGTTTATTATTATTGTAATTAAAAATTTGTCTTGTATAGCAATTTATGTATATAGAATTTTTTAAAAATTCAAACCATTTAAGTAATAATTTATCATCATAAAAATGTGTATCAAAATATATTCTTCTTAAGAACAACAATTTATCCGATAAATTATCAAAATTCTTTTTTTCATCATAATTAAACTCTGCACTATTTCCAACTCTATTAATTATTGTTTTATTATTAAATGTTAATTTTTCTTTTGTAATTTTATTAATTGTAAATTCTATTTCATAATCTATATTTGCATCATCAACAATGAAAAAATATTTTAAACTATAATTTTCTTTTTTTGTATAAAAACTTTTATTATACATAAAATTTATCTCATTATTACTAAATAATAGATCTAAAAGAAAAGTAATTGCTTTTAAAATTTGAGTTTTCCCTGATGCATTTTCTCCTACAAAAAGAGCTCCTTTTAAAATTCTATTTGCACCTACATTTTCTTTTTCTAGAAATTTATAATTTGTTGCTGAAAAATCAATTTCTGTTTCATTAATGAAAGTTGTAAAATTATTTAAAATTATTTTTTCTAACATTTTATCTCCTCCTTAATAACATTATAACACATTAATGTAAAAAAATTACATTTATAATTAAAAAAATGTAATTTTTTTACACCAACATGTGTTATGCGATTTAATAATAGTAATTATTTTTATTTTATAAAAAAGTATATACCTAATAAAATTAATACAATTCCTCCAATTATTCCTGCTGTTCTTCCATATTTATCTGATAATTTATTGCCTAACTTAACTCCCATATAGGTGAACAAAAAACTACATACGCTAAATGATGAGAGAGCAAATAAAATATTATCTGTCATTAAATTTAATCCTAATCCTGTAGAAAATGAATCTAAACTAACAGAAAAAGCAAATAGTAACATACCACCAAAACTTAATAAAAATCTTTTTTCTTCATTTTTTATTGAACTTATAATCATATCAATACCAATTATAGATAATATCATAAGTAGTATATATTTACTATCTACTATTATATGTTCTATTATTACATTTCCTATATTAAGACCTATAAATGGCATTATAAAATGAAATATACCAACAATAATTGATAATGTATAAACTTGTTTTTTTGTAACATTCATAGTACCAAAACATAGTGATAATGAAAAAGTATCCATCGATAAAGAAACAGCTAATAATAAAATTGTTAGTAACTCTTGCATATAAGTGCCTCCTAACAAATTTTATTATTAAATTCTAAAATTTATACTAAAAATATTTTTCAATAAGTTCCTTAGTAAAAAACTTATATTCTACTTCATCACTTTCTTCTGCTTCAATTAAGCATAATGGTGGGAATAATACACACCAAAAGTTTTCACCTTCACCTTTTCCTATTGTTATTTTTAATGATTCATAATTTCCCTTATTATATTTAACTCCCTTATATGTTTTCTCAGGAAAATAATTATAGCCATAATTTATTTTATATGTACTTACATATTCTTTTTCAGCAAATATTCTTTCAACACTTTTATTTAAAACATCAATATTATCTTTTATAATTTGTCTAGATTCTGTAATTGATTTACTATCTTTAAGTAATTCATATAAACTTTTTTGAACTTCGTTTGATACACTATATTTTACGTTTTGATCATAAGCAGAATTACTGTTTGCAATTACTCTAAACCTTATTGCTTCTTTTGGTATTACTACCTCTCCTGCTTCTACATTTTTATTTATTCCAAATATAATTAATAAACATATTGGAATTAGTATAAATAATTTTTTCATATAAATACACTAACCTTTCTCTTACAATATAATATTGGTTAGTGTATATAATTTTTATTCACAATTATTAAAAATAAATATAAATCTATCTTTTTTTTCCATATCTTTTTTAGTTATTATATGACTATTAGGAAAATATTTAAGAGCTATTTTTTTTACTTCATCTTTTTGTTTATAACCTATTTCAAAAGCTATTAAACTTTTTCTATTAAGTATTCTACTAGCTTTTTTCAGTATTTCTTCATAATAATATAATCCATTATTGTCTGCATAAAGAGCAAGGTGTGGTTCATTATTTTTAACTATATCCATTATTTCTTTATCATCGTGTGAAATGTATGGAGGATTACTTATTAATATATCAACTTTACCATTAAATTTATCAAATAGATTACAATTGATAAATTCTATTTCTGCATTATTTCTTTTAGCATTTTTCATTGCTACTTCAATTGCTTCTTTACTAATATCAGTTGCATATACCCTAGATATTATTTCTTTTTTTAGTGTAATTGCTATACAGCCACTGCCAGTTCCTACATCTATTATTATAGGATTATTAAAGTATTTATTTGCAAATAATATAGTATATGATACTAGTTCTTCAGTTTCAAATCTTGGAATTAATACATTTTTATTTACAATGAAATTGTAATTATAAAAATCTACGTTTCCTACAATATATTGTACTGGTTCTCCACTTTTAAGACGTATATAAGCATTTTCAAGTTGATTTTTATCTTCTATATATTTTTCTAGATATTCTTTTGCTTCCATATTTATTAATTTCCACTTAATTTTCTTTTTTGATCTTCTGTTATTAAGGCATCAATAACTTTATCAATATCTCCTTGCATTATTCTATCTAATGTATTAAGTGTAAATCCTATTCTGTGATCTGTTACTCTATTTTGTGGATAATTATATGTTCTTATTTTTTCTGATCTATCACCAGTTCCTATTTTACTTCTTCTTTCATCACCAAGTTCTTTATCTCTTTCTTGTTGTTTTAAATCATATAATCTTGCTTGTAATATTTTTATTGCTTTTTCTTTATTTTTTATTTGACTTCTTTCAGTTTGTGAATATACAACTATCCCTGTTGGAATATGAGTAAGTCTTACTGCTGAATCTGTTGTATTAACTCCTTGTCCACCACAACCACTACTTCTAGTTATATCTATTCTTACATCATTCATATCAAGATCTGCATCTACTTCTTCTACTTCGGGCATAACTAGTACGGTTGCTGTTGAAGTATGTACTCTTCCTTGTGTTTCTGTTGAAGGTACTCTTTGTACTCTGTGTGCTCCACTTTCATATTTTAATTTTGAGTATACATTGTCCCCTTTAACCATAAAACTAATTTGAGAGTAACCACCTGCAGGTGAATGTTCTTCTTCAATTATATCTATTTTCCAGTTTTCTTTTTCTGCTAATTTTTTGTACATATCAAATAAATCACCAGCAAATATGTTTGCTTCATCTCCACCAGCTGCACCTCTTATTTCTACTATAACGTTCTTATCATCATTTGGATCTTTTGGAATTAGTAATATTTCTAAGTTTTGTTCTATTTTTGTTTTTTCTGCATTTAATTTTTCTAATTCTTCTTTTCCTAATGATGCTAAGTCATCATCTTTTAACATTTCTTTTGCAGCTTCTATGTCTTCTAAAACTTGCTTGTATTTATTGTATTCTTCAACTGTTTCTTCTAATCCTGATTGCTCCTTTGATAGTTTTTTTGATTTTTCTATATCCATAATTATATCTTGATGTGTTAATAATTCGGAAATTTCGTTGTATCTTTTTTCTATTGTATCAAGTCTTTCTATCATAAGACTCCCTCCTATTCTATTTCACTATCATCATCGTCTGATATAACTACTAAATCTTCAATATCATCTTCTTCGTAATCATCATCGCTTTCGTCTGAATAGTCGTCTTCTTCCTCTTCATCTTTTACTTCATCATCACTATCATCTTCTAAATCAAGTGAATCCATATCTTCATCATCTTCATTTATTTTAATTTTATTAGAATGCTTTTCTTTAACATCCCAAAATCCTGATGGAAGTGAATAAAATCTTTTATCTGTTGTAAGTGTTGTAAAAAAGTCCCCAATAAGTTCCATCATTTCTTCTTCACCAATTTCTAACATTTTACATACCTTTTTAAATAATGTTAGAGTTTTCATTTGTCTATCTTCTTTTTTTAATATTTCATATGCAATATCTGTATATGATAATTGTTCCAATTCTTCTTTACTCATTTTAAATATATTCATTTCTATTCCTCCTACATTTTATTTGGTGCACTAACACCTATTAAATTAAGTGCATCTTCAAGTATTATATTTATCGCACTTAGAAGTGTTATTCTTTCACTAGAATATTCATAATCTTCTGTAATTATTTTTTCTTGTGCGTAATAACTGTGAAATAAACTTGCTAGTTCATATATATAATTTGTTATCATATGAGGTAATCTTTTTTCTGCACTTACTTTTATTGTTTCCTTATAATAATATAGCTTTTTCATGATATAATATGCGTAAGTATTATCAATAGTTCTAAAAGTTTTTGATAGTCCAATATTTTTTTCTTTAGCACTTTTAAGTATTGAGCATATTCTTGCATGTGCATATTGTATATAATATACTGGATTCTCATTATTTTTTTGTGTTGCTACATCTACATCTATATCCATTTGTGTATCTAAACTTTTAGTAACATAAAAATATCTTAAAGCATCTTTGCCTATCATTTTTTCTAAATCTTTAATAGTAATTGAATTACCTGTTCTTTTACTCATTTTAAATTCTTTACCATCTTTTATTAACCTAACCATTTGTAATATTTTTATTTCTAGTTTTTCACTTTTATTATTTAATATTTCCATACTAGATTTTAATCTATTAATGTATCCATGATGATCAGAACCTAAAACATCAATTATTATATCATATCCTCTTTGATATTTATCATTATGATATGCTATATCTGGTAAAAAATATGTATATGTTCCATCTGTTTTTATTAAAACTCTATCTTTGTCATCATAATAATCAGTTGTCTTTAGAAAAAGTGCTCCCTCTTTTTCATATGTTTTATTACTATTTTTTAATATATTTAATACATTATCTATTTTATTAGCATCATATAATGATTGTTCACTAGTCCATACATCAAATTCTATATTGATATCTTTTAAATCTTTCTTTATTTTATTTAATAATATATTTAATCCCTCTTTTTTAAAATAATTTATATCTCTATCTAATAATGTATCATTATATTTTTCTTTTAATTGTTGTGCTATTTCTATTATTTCTTTTCCATGATATCCGTCTTCTGGTAAATTACTATCAAGACCAAGTAATTCTTTATATCTTTCTTTTATAGATATACCTAGATTATTCATTTGATTTCCTGCATCATTTATATAATATTCACGAGTTACATCATATCCAGCTTTCTTCATTATATTTGCAAGACTTGATCCATAGCACGCCCCTCTTGCATGTCCTAAATGTAATATTCCTGTTGGATTTGCACTTACATATTCTAAATTTACTTTAATATTGTTTTTATCCATTTTAGCATAATTCTCTTTTTTATCTATAATTTCTAATATATTATTATATAGATAATCTTTTTTTAGAAAAAAGTTGATAAATCCAGGTGGAGCTATTTCTATTTTTTCTATGTTTTCATCAATTATACTTTCTTTTAATGTTTGGGCAATATCCATTGGATTTTTTCCTAACACTTTTGATTTTTTTAAGCATATATTGCTAGAATAATCTCCGTTTTTATCATTTGCTGGTACTTCTAAATTAACTTCATCTATGTTTAATGAAAGTATTTTAGCAATTTTTTCTTTTATTATTTCCTCTATTTTCACTCTATCACCTCATATTCTAGATGTAGAATACTTTTACAGTTTTCAAGCATAAAATTTACATCGATAGTATTATCTTTTATTTTGATACTTTTTGTCAATACATTTATGTAAATTTTTACATTATTTTTAATTATTTTGTAATATGACTCATTATTTTTTGCTTTAACAAACACATATTTTAATATTGTTTCTTTATTTTTTTTATTAAATACTAATCTATCTTTATTAATATTAATAATAAATTCATCATTATTATGTTTATATTTTATTATGTTATTCTTTATTATTCCTTTACTTGATATTTCAATTTTTTCTTTTCCCATACCATTAATAAAATATCCACTTATATTAATATTTTTCATAAACTTCCCTCATTTGCTGATTAATTATAACACAGCATAAAATTATAATCAATTACTTATAAAAATAATACTCAAAAAATTGAGTATCATTTTAAAATTAAATTCATTCAATGTTTGCTTTTATAACATATGGTGTAGATTTTTCCCCGTTTCCTTGGGTAAATAACGTGTCAGCACGTAGATTTAAGACTGGAACAACACCTTCTGAATAGTAATTATTATTATAGTCTATACATCCGTTTATGTATGTACCAAATTCATGTGCACTACTATCATTAGAAAAATATGGTGACATAAGCCATCTATATGAAACAATTCCGTATAAATAATATTTTTGGTTTAAAATCTGATAATTTCCTCCTGCAAATACTGTTTCATCTGCTGATAATAAACCTATTTTTAAATCATATTCTCCTCCGTAAGTTTTGTTGGTATTTGGACACATAAATGTTGGAGTATTTATTGTTCTTATTCTATTATATGCACCATAATATATAAAATTTTCATTTGTATTGGATACTGATGTATCGTTACAATATCTTGTACTTGCTAGTACTTTATCATATGGAATCATATTTGTTTCATACCAATTATCTAAATATTCTTTTATTGTTGAAGAATCTCCATCTTGAATGTTTGGCTTACTATTATTGTATGTATACCCTACATATTTTTCTGAATTAGATGTTTCATTAAATTCACTATAACCAATTGCTCCATCTGCAACTATTCTTATTGTTCCATCTCCATTTATTCTTACTATCCTAAATAGCATATCTTCTCCTGGTTTTGCTCCTACCTCTTTTATATCTGCTTTACATTCTTCGACTGATTTATAACCATAATTTGTTGAATAATTTCGTTCACATACTTCTTCTACATCAATTCTTTTTGTATATATATAACTTTTATTAGGTATTGTATAACATGGTTGTGCATCGCTAGGCCATTTTAATCCTTCTATTTTAACATAATTGTCTTCCACTGCTCCTCTAAAATAATATGTTTCTCCACCATCGTCTATATCTTGTATTAATCCTTCATCAGTCTTTGATATTTCATTGAAATTTGTTTTTTTATTATTTATTGGATTATTATTCTTTATTATTTTAGATAGTAATTCTGGTTGCTTTTTTTGATGCCCTACTACTGTTATTTTTCCAGAAAATGTTTTATTCATCATATCCGATTGATCTAATCCATTTTCACTTATCCATATATATAATTCATAACTTTTATTTCCTTTACTTGATATCTCTTGGTTATTTGCAAGTAATAATTTATTATCTAACACATTTCTAAAGTTTCCATTATTTATTTTTTCTTCGCTCGAATATAATGCCCACTTAAATTCTAAATCTGCTAATTCAGGAGGTAATATAATATCTGTTATATTAATATCTACATATGCTTTAGCTGTTCCTGTATTGTTTACTTTAAAACTTATCTTGCTAGCTTTTTCTTTTATATCTTTATCATATATTGGTTGTATATTACTTAAATTTACTGTATTTAAATTATCATTTTCATAATTAATTAATAAAGTCCCAGCTTCAACTGAATTTTTATTTGTTGCTTTATTTGCAGATATATATGCATATGTTATACTTATCAATAGTAATATTATCGCAATTATTGTTGTTATTATTGTTTTTACCTTTCTTATATTTTTCTTTTCCATAACAATATCCTCTCAATAATATCAAAAAGCCTACCTAAAAATTTAGGTAAGCTTAAGGCTTATAAGAATATATCTATTTACCCCCCCCATAGCGAACATATGTTTGTACATGTTTCTTTATGGAGAGGGCTTACCTTTTCTATTACAATTTAATACTATCAGATTTTTGGAGAAAGTGCAATATATTTTGCAAAATATTTTTATGATTTTTTACAATACTTTACATTAAATTTGATAAAAATTATTGAATTAATTTATTATTATTATATAATTAAAGTATAAGGAGAGTTGGTATTTTTATGTATGTAGATTTAATAATTTTTATTGCTTTAATTGTATTTGTAATTATATATTCAAAACATTTTCAGACTTATATATTTGGTATAGGTGCGATAGATATATTTTTTAGAGTATTAGCATTTTTAAAGAATAATATTCCAATAAAAGGTATTAAAGGATATATTAGTGGATATGTTCCTGAATCTATAAGTGAAGTTATAAATAAATATACAGATGGAACTATAAGTCTTTTACTTATTTGGGCTTATGTTATTATTATGATAATATTCTTATATTTTGTTATAAGAATATTTATAAAAAGAAAAAGAATAGGATAAAATTGATTTACTAACAATTAGTATAATCAATTTTTTAATGTACCAATAGATACGACATAAACACCATCATCTCTTTTATATGAATAATTTGCTCCTGTTAATACCATTAAAAATGATGGTTCTCCACATTTTTTAGTATCTACTCTTTCTTTAAATTTAATAAGATTTTTTGCAGCTTCATCAATATAACCTGCACCTAACTTTATTTCAATTGCTCCCCATTTGCCATTTTCTAACCTTAAAATAGCATCTACTTCAAAGTCTTTTTCATCTCTATAAAATGATATTTCTCCACCATAACTTTGAGAATATATTTTTAAATCTCTAATACATAATGATTCAAATAAAAATCCAAAAGTCTTTAAATCATTAATTAAGTCGCTTGGACTAATATTAAGAATTGCAGTAGCTATAGATGGGTCAACAAAATATTTTTTAGGTTTAGTTCTCATTGCATATTTACTTCTTAAATTTAAATTAGTTGCTCTTACATTTTCTATTACAAATAATTTTTCTAATGTGTTCATATAATCATTTAATGTTGGTCTAGATATTTTACTATCAAACATATTATTAACATCATCACTAATTGTAGTATTAGATACTTGAGTTGATATATTTCGCGCTAATGATCTTAATAAACTTTGCATTTTTTCTGGATTTCTTTCTATACCATCTATATATTTTATATCTTCATGAATTAATGATTTAACGTATTCTTTTGAAAATCTATATTTTGAATCACTCTTTACTTCTATTGAAGCAGGCCAGCCTCCTCTTACAATTGCGCTAGCAATATCTTCTAATTTTAATTTTGATACTCCACTAATATCTTTTCCCATAAAAATATCTTCAAGTGATATTTCGCCAGTAGATTCACCTGATTCATATAAACTCATAGTTCTCATAAGCACTCTAGAAATTCTCCCTGTTCCAGTATGCATTGTTTCACCCTCACTTGGCTTTGCAGATCCTGTTAAAATATATTGACCTTTTAATCTTGAATGATCTACATCAGTTCTAATAGCATCCCAAACAACTGGATACATTTGCCATTCATCAAACAATCTAGGTTTATCTCCATTTAAAAATAATGATGGTTTAGTATTTTTTATTTCTTCATATTCAGCTTTTCTGTCAGGATTTTGAAATTCAATTACACTCTTTGAATGAAAAGCACCAGTTGTTGATTTACCACACCATTTGCACCCTTCTATTAATACTGCACCCATTACTTCCATAAGTTCATTTATTTCTTTATCTATAACTCTTGGAATATATTTCATATAACATTCTCCTCTCAAAATAATTATAACACATTTTACAAAAAAAGCAAATATCATTTTACATTTTAAGCAATTTTTGTTTTACAAAAAAAGCAAGTTATAAATATAGATTTTAAAATACTTATTATCTATATTTATAATTTATTTTTAAATTTTAAAATTTTAATATATTACTTATAATTTTTTATTTTTATGAAAATACTAACATTAGAAATAAGGTGATATATTGAAAATTTTTAATTTTTTTATAAAAACATTTATAATATCTTTTATATCAATTATATTTATTCATGTAGTATTATATACATGGGCTTATTTTACTCCTAAAATTAATATATCATCGGCAAATAATATTAGTATATACGATAAAGATGAAAATATTATATTTACAGGAAATAATGAAAAAGAATGGGTAAGTATTAAAGATATAAATAAAAATTTAATTAATGCAACTGTTAGTGTAGAAGATAAAAATTATTATAGACATTTAGGATTTGATTATGCAAGAATAATAAAGGCAATGTTTTTAAATATTAAAAATATTAAAATAGTACAAGGAGCATCTTCCATAACACAACAATATGCTAGAAATCTATATTTATCAATGGATAAAACATGGGTAAGAAAATTAAATGAGGCATGGATAACAATGGAATTAGAAATGCATTATACTAAAGATGAAATACTAGAAGGATATTTAAATTCTATTAATTATGGTCAAGGTGTATATGGAATAGAAAATGCTAGTAAATTTTATTTTGATAAAAATGCTAAAGATTTAAATTTAGCTGAAGCAAGTATGCTTGCTGGTATACCTAATTCTCCATCAAATTATTCACCTCTATCTGATGAGTATACTGCAAAAAAAAGACAGAGAGTTGTACTTAATTCAATGGTTAATAATGGATATATTACAAAAAAAGAAATGGAAGAAGCTTTTAATACTCAACTCACATATATAGGTAAAAAAGATAAGTATAATTTATCTACATTAATGTATTATCAAGATGCAGTAACTCATGAACTTGAAAATATTAAATCTATTCCTAAATCATTAATATCAACTGGAGGTCTTAAAATATATACTGCATTAGATATATCTGCACAAACAAATATGGAAGAAGCTATCAAAAATAATACACAAGAAAATTTAGAAGCACAAATAAGTAGTGTGATGATGAATCCTGAAAATGGAGAAATAATAGCTCTTGCAGGTGGTACTGATTATTCAAAAAGTCAATATAATAGAGCAATAAGTTCAAAAAGACAAGTAGGTTCTACAATGAAGCCATTTTTATATTATGGTGCACTTAATAATGGATTTACATCATCTACAACATTTTTATCATCTCCTACTACTTTTACATTTGATAGTGATAAAACTTATTCACCAAAAAATTTCGGAGAAAGATATGCTGAAAAAGAAATATCTTTAGCTAGTGCGATAGCTTTTTCTGATAATATATATGCAGTAAAAACACATATGTTTTTAGGAGAAGATATATTGGTACAAACTGCTAAAGATGTTGGAATAGATGAAGAATTAGAAGCTTTACCATCACTACCTCTTGGAACTATAGAAATAAATTTAACTGATTTTGTTGGTGCTTATGGCTCTCTTGCTAATTTAGGATATAGAGTTGAACCACATTTAATAAGAAAAATACTAGATAAAAATGGTAATGTATTATATGAAAGTAAAAATGAAAAAAGTAAAGTATTAAATTCTAGTATAGTATTTATATTAAATGAATTGTTGTCAAATACTTATAGTTATGACTTTTTAGATTATACTACACCTACTCTACTTAGTATATCATCTAAATTAAAAAATAAATATGCAGTTAAATCAGGAAGTACAAATACTGATTCATTAACTATTGGATATAATAAAAATATAGTTTTAGGAATTTGGTATGGATATGATGATAATAGAGATTTATCAAATAAAGACTCTACAGTAAGTAAAAATGTTTGGGCTGATACTATAGAAAGTTATTTTACTAATAATGAAGCATCTTGGTATGATTTACCAGAAGATGTAGTATCTGTTTTAGTAAATCCTATAAGTGGTAAATTAGCAACTGATGAAGATAAGAAAAAACATATATTTTATTATTTAAAGGGAAGTGAACCTACAATAGATAATTTTGATGATTTAATTAAAGATTTTTCTGTTAATGAAGAATAAAAATTGTAAATATTACTTTATTTATCTTTTAATATTAATTCATTTAATTTATTAATTTGACTATTTAATAAAGTACATAGTTTATTAATTTTTTTATCACTTATTTTAGTTAAATATTGATATTGATGTAATAAATTATCAAACCAATCTATTATACCATCTAACTTACTTACATCTATTCTTTTCAAATCTTTTACTACTTTTATTATTTCATCAAAAGGTTTTATTTCATAAAACATTCTTCCATTACCTGAAATATGTATTTCTTCATCATCATAATATTCAATACTTAAACTTTGTCCATTATCAAAAATTGGAGCTATATCAATCCATTTTAAAGTATTAACATCTCTAATAATACCAAAATTATTTAAATGTCTATCTTCGTTCATAATAATAAAATCTAAAATATACATATTCTCTACTTTTTCGCGAGCATCTTTAATATTCTGTTCTTCTAACTTTTTAATATATTCTTCATAATAATTTATATTATCATATCTTTTCATATCATTTATTATTTGATAACATGTAACAAATTCTGTATCTTTAGTTATAAAACAAGGACATTTAGATACAACTTTTTCTTTATATATATCTATTGTATATTCTACGTGATCAAATCCTAATCTTCTACATATTTCACTAGCTAATACTTCATTAAATGGTTGTAGAATTTCATTTTTATAACCACCTTTCAACAAATACCTTGTATCTTTATCAATAATCCAAGCTTTTTTTAACATTCCATCTGTAGTGTTATTAGGAGTTTTTAAAGAAGATGCTTTTGTTATTATCCCACTATTAGTTGATAAAGATGCTTCCATAAATTCTGCATAATCAAAATCATGATCAAAAAAATTAATATCATTATAGGAAATGTTACTATCATAAGGTTTTAACCAATATTGATCAGATAAAGATAGACCAAAAGCTTTATCTAAAAGTTCATAAGGGGCTGTTATATTTAATCTATGTAATAATAAATCTAATTTATCACGCCATGTTGGGATTCCTCTTCCTTTAAACCATTCACTTAAATTAGTTATAAAATTTATATCATTAATATTTTTTTCTATATAAAAACTTTTTAAAATATATGGTGCATAATTAATATTTTTTATTTCATATATTTTATCAAAAAACTTTGAAGTTTCATTATATTCGGCAATTAAAATTTCTACATTTTTGTTCATAAGTATACATTTCATAAAAAACACCTCATTAGTAAATATTTATATTATTATTGTATCAAATTTCATTTATAAAGTCTTTAAAATATTAAAAAATATATATTAAATTAAAAAAGACTATTTCAAAACTAATCATTTAATTTTGAGATAGTCTATTTACTTTTATCTTTTAAAATTAATAACTATTTGATAAAGATTACCTAAATCTTGTTCATTTATTTCAATTCCATAACCATTTCCTTGTAAATTCATTATTGTATTTCTTATAACAGCAACTGCTCCTGTAATATCTTGTTGCATTATCATTGATTGTGATGATGGATTATCATTTACTTGAGGTTCTTGCATTTGTTGAGGTTGTTGTTGATTATACATGTTCATATCTGCATTGTTTTGTTGCATATTTTGTTGAGGTTGCATATACATTTGTTGATTGTTCATCATATTATTTTGATTGATATTTTGATCATAATTTGGTTGTTGATAATTATTCATAGGATTATTTTGCATCATATTATTATCCATTTGATTATTCATAGGGTTTTGTTGAACTGTTTGATTCATATTATTCATAACAGGTTGTTGCATTTGTTGTTGTTCCATATTATTGCCTTGTTGCATTCCATAATTATTCATACCATTATTTGGCATATTTTGTTGCATTTGTTGAGGTTGCATATTACCCATATTTTGTGCTTGCATATTTTGTTGCTGCATATCATTCATATTATTATCTTGCATTTGTGGGTTTTCATCAGGTAATGAACTTTCTGTAAAATTACTTATATCTTGATTATTTTGTTCACTTTCTGCTTCTTGTGCTTCTTCGGGAGCAGGTATATTTGGCATTTGCATATCATTATTTTGTTCCATATTTTGGTTATTCATATCTACTTGATTGTTAGTATTCATTTGTTGATCTTGCACAAATTGTGTTGGAGTTGGAGAAAATGAAGAATCAAAATTCATATTAGCTGCTTGATTATCATAGTTAAAAAATCTTGATGGTTCTTGTACTTGTGCATTATTAACTACTTGTTCATTTATATATGCTCCATTTTGTTGACTACTATTTATATTTATTTGGTCGTAATCTGGTATATTTGGTATACCACTATTAGCAGTAAAATTATCTATTACTGGACTATTATTTTCATTCATATTATCACCCTTTTTATTATCATCATCATCTGAAAAATCTAATATTTCTTCAGTTTGTTCCAAATTACTATTATTATCAATTAAATCTTTTATATATTTATCAGTTTCTCTTACTGTCATTCTTTTTTCTATGATTTTATTTAATGTATCATTTTGCATATCATGATCTTTTAATCTCAATAAACTTCTTGCATGTCTTTCACTAATTTTATTATCTAAAACAGCTTGTTGTGCTTCATTTGATAGATTTAATAATCTAAGTTTATTTGATATTGTAGATTGTCCCTTACCTATTTTTTTAGCAAGTTCTTCTTGTTTGATTTGTCCTAATCCTAATATTTGTTGGTAAGACTTTGCTTCTTCTATAGCAGTTAAATCTCTTCTTTGTACATTTTCAATCAAAGCAATTTCTGCTGATGAAGAATCATCTAATTCCATAACAATTGCAGGAACGGACATCAAACCTATCATACATGCTGCTTTATATCTCCTTTCACCTGCAATTATTTCAAACTTGTCTCCCAACTTTCTTAAAACTAATGGTTGTATTATACCATATTGTCTAATCGATTCGGCAAGCTCATTTAATAATTCTGGGTCAAAGTTTTTTCTAGGTTGAAATCTGTTCGGTATTATGTTGTTAACTGAAACATTTTCTATTTTCATTTTACTATAGTCAATGTTCATAAGGACCCCTCCCTATTCGATTATTATAAGTATATCCTATTTTTCAACTAATTACAATGGATTTTTTTTAATTTTATCAAATTTTCTTGGATATTTACTATTAGTATTTTTAATTTTTTTAATTTTAACTATTGATCTATAACTATTTTCTATTGGTAAATAAAAGTCAATTATTTCTTCTAGTTTACAGTCTAATAGATTAATTGCATTTTTACTATTTTCTATTTCTTCTTTAACATTTCCTTTAAGTGCGATAAAATATCCATCTAACTTTACCATATTAATAGATAATTCTAAAAGAATATTTAATTTAGCAACAGCACGTGATGTTACAACATCATATTCATTAATATGTTTTATTGAAAATTCTTCAATTCTATCATGTATAGTTTCAACATTATTAATATTTATTTTATTTATTACTATATTTAAAAAATCTATTCTTTTTCTTAATGAATCAACTAATGTTACTTTTATATCAGGAAAAAATATAGCAATTACAAGTCCTGGAAAACCTGCTCCTGTACCTATATCACAAATAGTATTTACTTTATTTAAATTAATTGCTTTTACAATAGTTAAACTATCATAAAAATGTTTTAAATATACTTCTTTTTCTACAGTTATACCTGTTAAATTCATAACTTTATTATAATCAATTAACAAATTATAATAAATATTTAATTTATCTAATTCTTCTTCTGTTACATCGATATTCAACTTTTCTAATTCTAAAATAAATTCATCTCTATTCATGTTTACCTCTTCTTTTTAAATATATAAGTAATATAGATATATCTGCAGGGTTTACACCACTTATTCTTGATGCTTGTCCTATAGATTTTGGTTTAACATTTATTAATTTTTGTCTAGCTTCACTAGCTAAGTTTTTAACATTATTATAATCTATATCTTCTGGTATTAATTTTTCATCTTGTTCTCTCATTTTTTTAGCTTCTTTTATTTCTTTATTTATATATCCTTCATATTTAATATTAGTAGATGTAATATCTAATATTTCATCGCTAAAATTTAATGGTATAAAAAATTTTAAATCTTCTATTTTTATTTCTGGTCTTTTTAAAAGTTCATAAAGTGTAATTCCATCACTAATTTTGGAACTATTTTTAGATTGTAAATAATTATTGTTTTTATCAGTAACACCTATTTTTTTATTTTTTAATATTTCTATACATTCATTTATTTGTTGCTTTTTTAATAAAAATTGTTCATATCTCTTATCATCAACTAATCCTATTTCATGACCATATTCTCTAAGTCTTAAATCAGCATTATCATGTCTTAATAGTAATCTAAATTCTGCTCTACTAGTTAGTAATCTATATGGTTCTTTAGTACCTTTTGTTACTAAATCATCTATAAGTACACCTATATAGGCTTCATCTCTTCGTAATATTAATGGTTCTTTATTTTGTAATTTTCTACTTGCGTTAATACCAGCAATTAATCCTTGTGCAGCTGCTTCTTCATATCCACTTGTACCATTTATTTGTCCTGCTGTAAATAAATTTTCTATTATTTTAGTTTCTAAAGAATAATTTATTTGTAATGGATCTATTGCATCATATTCTATTGCATATGCATATTTAAGTATTTTTACATTTTCTAATCCCTCAATGCTGTGTACCATACGTTCTTGCACATCTCTTGGCATACTTGTTGAAAAGCCTTGTAAATATATATCGTCATAAAACAAACTTTCTGGTTCTAAAAATAATTGATGTCTAGATTTATCAGAAAATCTTACTACTTTATCTTCTATTGAAGGACAATATCTAGGACCTATTCCAGTTGCATATCCTCCGTACATTGCTGATTTTTCTAAGTTATCTCTTATTATTTGATGTGTTAATTCATTTGTATAAACTAAATAACAAGGTACTTGTTTATTTACATCATAAAATATTTTATTATCGAAACTAAATGTTAATTCTTGATTATCCCCATCTTCTCTTTGTGCTTTTTCATAATCTATACTATTTCTATCAAGACGTGGAGGTGTACCTGTTTTTAATCTTTGAATATTAAATCCTAAATCTTTTAATCTATCACTTAAAAAGTTAGATGGTCTTTGATTATTTGGTCCACTTCTTGTTCTTTCACTACCAACTAAAATATCTGCTTTTAAATATGTTCCAGTAGTTAATATTACTATTTTACTTTTAATTTCTTCTCCATTTTCTAGTTTTACACCACAAACTTTTTTATCTTCTATTATTAAATCTTCTACTATATCTTCTTTTATTGTTAGATTTTTACAATTTTTTAATGTTTCTTGCATAGTTTTTGGATAAGTGATTTTGTCTGCTTGAGCTCTTAAACTTCTTACTGCAGGACCCTTTGATGAATTAAGTAATTTAATTTGTATATGGCTTTTATCTGCACATCTTCCCATTTCACCACCTAATGCATCTATTTCTCTTACAACTATTCCTTTCGCACTTCCACCTATCGATGGATTGCATGGCATATCTGCAATATTATTTATATTTCCTGTAATTAATAATGTATTATTGTTAAGTCGTGCACTAGATAATGCAGCTTCACATCCTGCATGTCCTCCTCCTACTACTATAATATCATATAACATTGTACCACTTCCCTGCTTTTATATTCTATCACAATTTTTATATTTTTTTTCTATAAACTAAAAGAAAATGATAATTAATCATTTACCTAAACAAAAATTTTCAAACATTTTATCAATCAATTCATCATTATAGTTATCTCCTGTTATTTCACCTAATAAATTCCATATTTCTTTTATATCTATTTCAATCATATCAATAGGTATATCTTGTGTTATGGTGTTGTCTACTTTATCTATTATATTAGAACATTTATTTAATAAACTAATAGTTCTTGCACTTGATAAAAATGTTAAATCTTCATCTGTTATTTTTTCTAAATCAAATACTTTTAATATTTTTGATTTTAATTTATCAATGCCTTTTTCTGTTAATGTATTTCCATATACTATATTATCAATATTATCAATATCTATCTTTTTATCTAAATCATCTTTATTAATAAATATTATTCTTATTTTATCTTTAGTTATATCTAATAATTCTTTATCATATTCTGTTAATTTTTCATTACCATTCAAAACTATTATTGCTAAATCTATATTATTTAAAATATCTAAACTTTTTTTAACACCAATTTGTTCAATAACATCATCTGTTTTTCTAATTCCTGCTGTATCATATAGATTAATGACAATATCATCTATTTTACATGTTGCTTCTACTATATCTCTTGTTGTTCCTTCAATATTTGTTACAATCGCTTTATCTTCTTCAATCAATCTATTAAGCAAACTACTTTTTCCTACATTTGGTCTTCCAAATATACCTACTTTTATTCCCTCTTTAATAAGCATATTGTTTTTAGATTTTTTTAATATATAATTAATTTTATTTCTAAAATTCTTTATATTTTCTTTTATTAAATTATGTGTTATTTCTACTTCATCAGTATATTCTGGATAATCAATATTAACTTCTATATTAGATAATATAAGTGCAATCTCATCTCTTAATTCTCTTATAGTATTTGATATTTTTTTCTCAATTCCATTTATTGCCATTTTTCTTGTAAGTTCTGTCTTTGAATTTATTAAATCGGAAATAGCTTCAGCTTCTAAAAGATCTATTCTTCCATTTAAATATGCTCTTTTTGTAAATTCTCCTGGTTGTGCTAATCTAGCTCCATTATCTAACAATAATTGTAATACCTTATTTGTTGTTGCATATCCACCATGACAATTGATTTCAACAATATCTTCTTTTGTATATGTTTTAGGTGCTAAAAATACACTAACTAACACTTCATCAATTTTCTCGTTATTATCAATAATATATCCATAAGTTATAGTATGACTTTGTTTACTTTTTAAATCGTTAGAAAAAATTTTGTCAACTAAATCAACTGAACCTGCTCCACTTACTCTTACTATTGATATAGCTCCAACTGATAATGATGTTGAAATACTTGCAATAATATCTTCCATTATTTACTTCCTTTTTATTTCAATATATCTATTAGGTTCTTCTCCATAACTAGTAGATGTTACTTTATCATTTTCTCCTACTACATCATGTACAATTTTTCTTTGATATGAATTCATAGAATCTAATTTATATGGAACTCCTGTACGTATTACTTCTCTTATAAGTTTCTTTACGTTTCTTCTTAGTTTTTCATCTATATTCTTTTGGTAAGAACCAATATCCATTTTTATACTTATATCAATGAATTGTTTTATATATGCATACATTAATATCTTCAATGATTTTAGCACATCACCATTTTTACCTATTATTATTTTGTTTTCCTTTGAATCAACATCTATAAATATCATATCACTTTCATATTTAACATCTATGTTTGCTTCAATTTCCATTGCACTCAATATATTTGATAGCTTTTCTTTGATATCATCTAATATTTCATCTATTTTATAAACTATTATTTCACATTTTTTACTTAAAATACCATCTTTTTTATAATTTACTTTATAAACTATGTCTTTTCTATCAATATTTAAATCTGATAATGCATTTGCTAGTGCAAGTTCTTCTGTTTTATCTTTATATATATAATTTTTCATTTTCTCTTCTTCTCCCTCTTAACCATCAAATTTTGGAAAATAGTAAATAGGGATGATGCAATCCAATATAGTGCGATTGCTGTTGGTAATGAGAAAGATGCTACTGTTATAAATATAATTAAAAATCTTGTCATAAATTTCATTTGTTGTTCTTGTTCTGGTGATGCTGCTGTTTGATTTAATTTAAATGAAAAATATGTAGTTCCAATTATAAGTACTAATAATATAAGATATATATAATGTCCTTTAGTAAGTGCGACTATTGGTGTTGTACCAAGATCTAATGTTAAAAACTTACCTTCAAATAGTGCTGGTATTCTGTTTACTGCTTCTAAGAATGCAAAGAATACTGGAATTTGTAGAAATGAGAATAAGCACCCACTCATAGGATTTATGTTGTACTTTTTATATACTGCTAATGTTTCTTGAGTTTTCATCATCATTACATCTTTATCATCTTGTGGTTTATTTGCATATTTTCTTTCTATTTTATCTATTTCTGGTTGTGCTTTCTTTATATATTCAGATTGTAGTGCTGTTTTTTTAGTAATTGGATATGTTACTAATCTTATTAATAAACTTACTATTATTATTGATAACCCATAATTTTTAATAAGTAATCCAATCTTTATTATGCACCATGCAAGTGGCTTTACAAAAATTGATGTCCATAATCCCTCATATCCACCTGAATTTATTTTAAAATCTTTACATGCAACTAATTTGTCAACATTAACATCGTTTTCTTTGTAAAGTTTTATTACATCTTCGTTTGTTGGTCTACAAAGTATATTTTCATATAATGTTTGTCCTGTTTCTTTATAAGTTATTACTTTCTTATCTTTTCCCACTAATGTTTTAGTACAACCTGTAGTAAGAAATAATACACCTATTAATAAAATTATTATTTTTTTATATTTTTTCATTATTTCATCTCCATCTTTTTTATTAAGGATAATATTTTTTCTTCTTTATATTTGAATTTTTTTAATTCGTTTCCCTTTCTTATCATTATAATATATTCTTTATCATTTGGAAATAGTTTTTTATATTTATGAATAATATTTTTTGTTTGTCTTTTAAGTTTGTTTCTAAGAACTGCATTCCCTATTTTTTTTGGTACTGATATTCCAAATTTTTTAACATCACTATCTATATAATATATAGTGTAGATATCATTACTTATATATATTTGATTTTTTATTATTTCTTGAAATCTTTTATTTTCTTTTATAATATCTTCTTTATTCATAAGTATCACCTACCGTTAGAAAAAAAACCACTATTTATAGTGGATTAATACTCATTACTTACAAAGTCTTTTACGTCCTTTTCTTCTTCTACTAGATAAAATTTTAGATTCAGCACGTTTCATAAAACCATGTTTCTTTTTCATTTTTCTATTGTTTGGTTGATAAGTTCTTTTCATTTTAACACCTCCAAGCATATATTCTATTTTTTCTTTCGCATATATAATTATAAAGAAATATATTTTTTTGTCAATATTTTTTATAAACTTTTCTTAAGTCAATAATAAAAATTTTATAATTTTATTACATTTTTTTTAATTTATTATTAAACTAATAATATATAGTTATTGTATGATGAGTTTTACTTTTTTTATTTTTCTTTCCCATACACCATATTAAATTATCTAATTCAACAGAATTTATAATTATATTTTTTTCTTTTAGTTTTTCTTTTATTATTTCAATTACATATAACATGTTAGCTCTAATTTCTATTTCCATTTCACTATCATGTAATAATTCTACTTCATTATCGACAATATCTTCTAATGCATCATTGTATACTAAAATACCATAATCTCTGAATGTTCTTGGTATTCCATAATCAGCACACCCACTTAAGTTATTTACATTTTTTAAATTATTATTAATTGTTTCTGATAAATAATATAAATCATTTGTAAGTAAAATTGCACGTTTATTAAAGTGTATTATTTTGTTTTTATAAAAAGACTTATCGTCAAAACTTTTAAAGTTATTTGTAATATAATTTAATAAATCTATATCTTTTTTTATAGAAAATATTTCATTATAAAAATTCTTATTATCATAAATATAATTTATTGTTTCAATAAAATTATTATATCTCTCATTTAATAATGGAATTTTTCCTTCAACAGAATTAAAAATATTTTCAAATTGTTTTTTATTAATTGAATGTAAATATTCTATATTTAAAAATTTTGAATTACTTTCTACTTTTTTTATTATTGAATAAAATAAAGCATTTGATCCACTCATAATTTCATGATTATATTCTATTTTCCATTTTGGTTTTTTCCAAAAGCAAAAATTCATAGATTCTATTATAAAAGCTAGTAATATCCATTCTTTCTCACTTAATTTAATATTTAAATCTTTTGACCAATGTTTATAATTAATTTCTTTTAAGTTATTTATAAAGTCATTAATCTTATTATTATTGATTTTAACATATTTACTATTTTTTACTACATATTCAAATTCATCTTTCATATACTATTCCTTTCTTAATAATAATTTTTTACTTTTTATAATATTGTTTATTTGTAACATTGTATTGTCAATAGAATTATTATTATCAACAATATAAATTTTATCATATTTTTTATATAATTGTAAATAAACATTGTTTTCATAATTATAAAAATCTTCATCAAAAATAAAATTATTTCTTTTTTGTAATCTTTCTTTAATTTTATATTTGCTTACTTTTAAATATATAGTGTGTGGATGAAATATATTTATAGATAATATTTCATCGGCTGTTTCTTGTATTGTTTTTTTTAGTTGATAATTTAACCTAATTATAGTTGTATAAAAGAATCTATCAAATATATAATTACCATTATTACATTCATATATATTGGCTTCATGTCCTATTATATAAATTTTTTTTTGTAACTCTGCATTACAAGTTCTGGCAAATTCTATATATTTTCTATACCAATCAGGGATAGATGTTCTAGGAATAATATTATATTCTTTTGATATATGTTTAATTAATGTTGATTTGCCAGATCCATTACTTCCTTCTAAAACTAATATTGACATTATATTTTCCTCATTACTAATACATGTTTTTGTGAATTATTTCTTGTTTTAATTTTAATATCATGAGAATTTCCTATATCATAATCCCAAAAATTCCTATTTATGATTTCTAGTATATCATTTAATTCAAAAAACATTTGATTAAAATCATATTCTTTAATTATTTGATTTTTATAATACAACTTATAAACTGTTTGTTCTTTCGCACTTTTAATATCATAATGACGTTGAATAACTAATTTATATTTTTCATCGACATATAATTCTTTGTAAAAATTTGTATCCACACTTTCTCTCCATATTTTATTAAAACAGTCAAATACTATTATTCCGTTTTTTCTTAATATTAAATATATTTTATTTAACATTTTACTTAATTCTTCTTTATTGCTATAGCAGTTATATAGGCTATATGCATAATCAAAAAGATAATTAAAATTGTGCATCAAAAAATCATCTTTTATATAAATAAAATCTTTTTCATTACCAATAAATTGATAAGATTCATAATCTATACCTACTATGTCATTATATCCTGCCTTTTTTAATTGATTTGCTATTCTTCCATATCCACACATGATGTCTAGTATTTTACCATTTTTATTTGAAAAGATTTTTGAAAGAAAATCTATTTCTTTTATAGTATAATTTGACATTGCTTTCGATGTGTAATTGTGATATGTACCTAATTCATTAAAAGATTTTCTATCTTTGATTATATTAACGTTCATTTTTTCATTATCTAATTGATCAGCAAATAAACTATTATTTATATTGTTTTGATTTAATATTATTTTAATTTCTTGCTTTTGAATCATACTTAAGAAATTAGTGCATATTATAATATAATTTTTAAATAATTCATAGTTTAATTCATTTATATTTCTTTTTAAATCATTAATAATTGCAATTATTATACTTGTTTTACTGTAGTTTTCTATATTTGGTAAGTATAAATCATTTGTACCATAAACCACAATTTTATTAAGTATATTTTTTTCATTGTATTTTTGATTATTTGTATTCGATAATAGAATATATCCAAAAAATTTTCCTAATGCATCAATTAAATATTGTCTATCATATTCATTATTTTGCATTTTTAAAATATATTCTTTAAATATCATACTTTGCTTTTTATTATTGATAAAATTAAATGGATTACTTTTGTAGGTAGTATTAAATTCTGTAGAAAGTATGATTGGAAGTTGAGATTTAACTGTTTTTTTTCTGCCATATATGATACCAAATTGATTAAATTCGTTTATTAGTTTTTCTTTTAAATATGATGGAAAATATATATTATTAGCAAATAAGTTCAAATAATTATTGGAATCTATATTATTTTTTTTAAAAAAATTATGAATATTAATTATAAATTCTTTCCTAAGTTTATTAAATTCAAGTCTATCATAATTTATATTAAAACCTTTTAATATTGAATCAGCTAATATTCCTAGATATATATTGTCATTTTTTTCAATATGTGAAAAATCTAGATGAATATAATGATCTTTACCATCTTCTGTTATAAACGATGGCGAAATAAAGTTAACTGTAATTCTTGAATTGTCAGTTCCGTAAGCAAAAAATAAGCTAGTATTTCTATCATGTGATATTTTTTTAATTATTATTTCTTTATTTAATTCACAAATATTTTTAATAAGTTTTTTAGATACTAGATTTATAGTGCTTTTTATACTATTATATATACCATTTAGTCTTATAATATCTATTTCCCCAGCAAATAATAATTTTAGATCCAAGTCAAGATATTTTTTTTCAAAATTAAAGTTAGTTGTTTTTAAAAATTCTATTATTTTTTCTATATCTTTTTGATTTTCATATATAATCATGAAATCAAAATCTCCAATTTTATTTTTATTATTATACTTTATAGAATCGTAAGCAAATCCTCCACCTGTTACAAATGATGCATTGATATTATTATCTTTTAACAATAAATTAATTTCTTTACAAAAATTACTTCCTACATTTCTGTAATTCATATTTTTTCCTCCTTTATTTTCTTAAATACATAGTACATACGTTATTTTTTGTCATTACTTTACTCCTAGAATACATAGTTTCCATTGGTAAATAAACACCATTTTCTTGTTTTTTAATATAATCGGAAATAATATTATATATGGTGTATAGTTTATCATTTCTTTTTTTTATTTCTTTATTGGACCAATTCATTTTCTTATAAAACTCAATATTATTTTTATAAAAATTATAATAATTTTTGTCTTTATTTAAATTATCAGAAATATATCCAATAGTATATTTTGAATCATTATAAATATCAGATAAAAATATTATTTCTGTTTCATCAAAATTTTTGGATGCTTTTTCTTTAAATTTTTTTTCATGAGTATTCAATTCTTTTTTCCAATTAGGATTTAGGTCATAATTAGTATTTTCTAAAAATATATTAGCTAAAGTTATTTTAAAGTTTACTGGTATCTTTTCTTGTTGAAATAAATTTTTTATTTCTTTTAGTATATTTAATCGTTTAGAATTATTTTCACCTATATAATCTTTATATCCAGTATTCGTATATCCTGGACAAAAAATTGCATTAAAGTTGATAATAGAATTATTAATTATATAATATATAAAAGATGTTAAATCTTTTTTAGTATTATACTTATAATCAAAGTAACAATTTAATTTATTAATTATGTTCCATAAATAATTTATGTTGTTTATATCTACATTTATTAATTGTTTTTCAATAGAGGCATCACCGTTTTTTATTAATCCAGTAATTATAGATTTAATTATTTTTGTGTTTTCAGCAGTATGTACTATATTTAATTTATTAAATATATAATTATAATCAAACATTTTAATCACAAATTCCTTTCATTTTATTCAAAATATACATAATTATAAAAAGCATTTATTTTTTCAACATAATTTTCTACTTTAGTCTTTTATCTAACTTTTTTTCATTATTAATGATACCATGTGCATATACATTATGTTCATGAATTGACTCATAATTAATAAGTTCTGCTTCTATTTTATTATTATATTTTTCAGCAACAGCTAAAAGTAAATCTCTTATTAAATCTTCTGAAAATTTTGGATTTTCATAAGCTAATTCTGTAATATATTTTTCATCTGTTCTTTTAACTGTACTATATACATTAGAACTAAATGACTTTTCCATTATATTGATAATTTCTTCTAAATTAATTTTTTCATAATTCTCGTGTAATATTATTGTTGCCTTACATTTTTGATTATGTGCCCCGTATTTCGATATGTCTTTGGAACAAGGACATAACATTGTTCCTATAATAGAAATTGATAAACTTTTTTTATTAATATCATTTATTTTGGAATTGTTTATTTTCAAATTAACAGTAAAATAAGAATTTTTCTTTGAAATTGGTGAAATTCTTTTTAAAATAATATCAAAATCCATAGTTAATGACATATTGTTAGTTTCCGTTCTTTTTATTGTAGTATTTATAATTTCATTAATATCTTCAAGTGATATAATTTTATCACACAAATAGTCATTTAATACTTCAATAATTCTGCTTAAATGTGCTCCACGAGAATTTTTTTCAAGTGAAACGTTACTAGATATATTACAGATTGAATGATACAATTTATTATTTATAGATAGTGTAATAGGTAATTTGTAATCACAAATTCCAATATTACTTATAAAAATATTTCTATCATCTTTTTCATTTTGCAAATCTTTAAGCATTTTTTAACACCTCTTCTATTTTTAATATATTCTCCTTATTTTTTAAAGCATCTATCCATTTTAAACTATTGTTCTCTATATAATCTCTATTTAAAATTTTCTTTTCATATAAATATACATCTTTCAACAAATTATATATAATACAATATTTAAATAATAAATGTATATTGTTTTTTTCTTCTTTTTCAAGTTTAATATTATTATTAAAGTAATTTGAAATAAATACTTTTATATTATCAATATCATAATTTTTATTTTTTATAAAAAACCACATAATTACTCTTATTATATCAATAAGTCTATTTCCAATATAAACGTTACCAAAATCAATTAGAAATATTTTATTATTATTAATTATAATATTTTCCTTTTTTATATCTGAATGAACGATACATTTTGAAAGAGCATCAAGATTTATGTTTTGAATTTCTTTAAATATTTTATTTATAAAATTTAAATCTTTAGATAAATATTTAGATCTTATTGCTACACTATAATATTGGTTTAATTTGTTTAGTGATTCTTCATTTTCTTTATGTTTTTTTATTTTTTCATTAAGAGGTATAGAGTGAAGTTTTTTCAATAATAATGCCAAATTTTTAAAAAATGATTTATCAAAAGTATTAGGATTATTTCCATATATATATTTTAATATCATTACATTTTTTGAATTAAAAATAAATTTTGAAATTAATTTAGGACTCTCAAAATCATATTTTTTAAGATATTTTAAAATCTTAATTTCAAAGCTATTATCAATTTCACTCATTCTAATTATATATTTTTGTTTTCTTATTGTAAAAATGTATACATCATTTATGTTATTATTTTTAATTTTTTCTAAATTCACATATATTCCCCCTTTTTCTAAAACTTTAGTATATTATTCCAAGAAATCGCTAATTATTCTATTACTTTTACAATTAAATGTCAATAGAATACATATTTTTTATAAATTTTTCAGGATAAATTCATGAAATAAATTTATTTGTTATAAATAATTACTAAAAACGTACATAGAAAAACATCTATAAAATATTTGCTTTTATGTTACAAATATTGTATAATAAGTGCTGAAAGGAAAAATTTGTTAGAAAAATAATATTTTAATTAAAAATAAATCGTTCAGTAAATGATTTATTTAAGATTAGTGTGATGTAATTGATAAAATATAAATTTCATTTTTTAATAATTTTAATATAGTAAAAGTATTAGGAGGTTATAATTTTATGAAAAAAATAGATTTAGATGAATTCGATGATTCAAATATGTTTGCTAATGATACTATTGAAAATTTAAAAAAAGATTGTAAGAACGGTTTTCAATTATTAAAAATAATAATCGATGGAAAGCCAAAAAATATTAATCCTCTAACAGAAATACCAGAACCTCAAATGAGATTGTTTGGCTTTTCTGATGCTTTTAATAGTGTATATTTTGAAACTGAAGAAGAATTAATTGAATGGGCAAAAGAACATAATAGAGATTCTGATAGTATACGCGTAATGGATTATTTAGGAACAGTTGCTGGTCGTAGTGATGTAATTAGAGTAAAATATCCAGGTGGAAAAGATTTATTATTTACTCATTGTGATGAAGATGGATATGGAATATACAATTATAACAGAAGCAATTATAGAGGCGAATTTATATGGGAATATAGTTACGGAAGCATTAGTGATATGTACAAAGAATTTAGAGATAGAGGTATTGTGTTTGAAAATGATATCTATGCAAAAATTGAAGAAAGTAAAAAAGAATTATTTAAAAAGATTAAAGAAATAAATAAAAAACATTTTAACAAATAATAATTCTTAAATTAATTATAAGATGCTTAACTTAAAAAGTATCTTTTTTATTTGATTAATATTTAATTTATAAAATAGTTAATATTACTTTTCCCAGGAAATAAATTTTACTATATGGGGAAATAATAATATTTTCCATAAAAAATATTTCCCACAGGTATGTGGAAAAAATTGTGGAAAACTAACCCTTATAAAATATGGATAAACTTTAGTTTTCCACAGTTATCCACAGGCATGTGCAAAAAAAGTTAACAAGTGTGTAAACTTTTTCCACAGGATTGTGCATAACTTATATTTCCCAGTAAAAAATAAGATTTTTTCCTGTTGAAAACTTTGTGGAAAAAAATTTTATTAAATTTGCCAATATATCTTTTTTTTTGTCGATATTTAGTTTAAAATAATTAGTAAGAGATGTAGTAAGGGAGGTGGGTATATGAATGTTAATAGTATTTGGAATAATTTTTTGGAGAACATTAAATTACAAATTACAAATCTATCTTATGAAACTTGGTTTAAGAATACTAAGTTATTAGAAATTAAAGATGGTGTAGCTAAGATAGTTGTTGAAACTTATGTACATAAAAAACATTTACTTGAAAACTATACTGATTTAATAATTGATACTTTAAATCAAGTAACTGGTACAAACTTTTATATTGAATTTATATTGGAAGATGAACTAAATAATGAGAATGCAGAAATAGATGTAGATTTAATTGGTGTACCTAATAGTAAGAATAGAATAGAATCAAATCTAAATTCCAAATATGATTTTGATTCATTCATTGTTGGTGAAAGTAATAGATTTGCACATGCTGCTGCTTTATCTGTTGCGGAAAATCCTGGTAAGATGTATAATCCATTATTTATATATGGAAAGAGTGGTTTAGGTAAAACTCATTTAATGCATGCGATTGGAAATTATATCGATGCTAATTCTTCAAAAACTGTTTTATATGTTACTAGTGATCAATTTATTAATGATTTTGTTGAAATTAATAAAAAAGATAAAAATGATAATAATTATGATTATGTTGAATATTTTAAAAATAAATATAGAAATATAGATGTATTAATTATTGATGATATACAATTTTTAGGAAGTGCAGCTCAAACTCAACAAGAATTTTTCCACACTTTTAATAAATTGTATGACGATAATAAACAGATTATAATATCATCAGATAGATCACCAGACGATTTAAAAATTCTAGAAGATAGATTAAGAACAAGATTTGGTTGGGGATTATCAGTTAATATTTTTCCACCTGATTTTGAACTAAGAAAAAATATATTAGTTAAAAAAATATCTGCTCAGGGAGTTAATAGTAAAATACCAAATGACGTTATTGAATATATTGCGAATAATTGTCAATCAGATGTTAGACAATTAGAGGGAGCTATAACAAGATTATTTGCATATGCAACTATGATGAACGGAAGTGATATAACTTTAGAACTTGCAATAGAAGCTTTAAAAGATCATCTTCATAAATCAATAGGAGAAAAAAATAGTGTTAATAGAATACAAAGAATAGTATCTGATTATTATCATGTTACTGTTGAAGATTTAAAAAGTAAGAAAAGAAGTACACAAATTGCTTTTCCAAGACAAATAGCAATGTATTTAACAAGAGTTCTTACTAATGAGTCTTTTCCTAAAATAGGAATTGAGTTTGGTGGAAGAGATCATTCAACAGTTATGCACTCAATAGATAAAATAGAAAAAGAAATAAATAAAAATAGACAATTAAAAAATATTGTTGATAAACTAAAAGAACAAGCAAGATAAAAACATATTTGTGGAAAAACTAAACTTGTCCACATAATTATCCACAACTAAAATTTTTGTTTTTTTCCTAATATATAAGAAAAAAATACAGTTTTCCACAAGTTTCCACAGTAATAATAACAATAATAATAAATATAATTATATTCAAGGGAGGAATTATTTATGAATTTAAAAATTAAAAAGTCAATATTATTAGAAAATTTATTAAAGGTTGAAAAAGCAATATCAACAAAAAATATTATACCTGTATTATCTGGTATTAAATTCGATTTAACTAATGATGGATTATATCTAACTGCTAGTGATAATGATATCACAATACAAGCATTTATAGATAAAAGTAAAATAGATAATATAGAAAAGTGTGGTAGTGTTGTATTACAAGGAAGATATATTGTAGAAATAGTAAGAAAATTACCTAGTGATGATATTTCTATAGTTATGATAGATGAATATAAAGTTTGTATTACTTGTGAGTCTTCTACATTTAATCTTAATGCAATTGACCCTAATGATTTTCCAAAGACAAGTATGTCTGATAGTAAAGTAAAATTAGAATTAGATAAAGAAGTATTTAAAAGTATAATAAATCAAACAAGTTTTGCAACTTCTCAACAAGAAACAAGACCTCTTCTTACAGGTATTAATTTTAAAGTAGAAGAGGATGTTCTAGAAGTTATAGCAACCGACTCATATAGACTAGCTAAGCAATCAATTAAATTAAATCAAGTATATAAAGATAGTATAAATATTGTTATACCTTGTAAAAATATATTGGAATTAATGAAAATTCTTAAAGATGATAATGAAATATTACAAATACATATATTTCAAAATAGAGTATTATTTAAATTTGATAATGTTTTACTACAAAGTAGATTGTTAAGTGGTACTTATCCTGATACTTCAAAACTTATTCCAACAGATTATACATTAAAAATTAATGCACCATTAATGCAATTATATGATGTTGTTGATAGAGCTTCATTATTATCTAATGATAAAGAAAAAAATGTAATTAAATTGCAAACTAAAAAAGATATTATGACTATATCATCTAATTCTCCTGAAATTGGTAGGGTAGAAGAAAATTTAAATATAGTTAAAGAAGTTGATAATGATATTACTATATCTTTTAGTTCTAAATATATGATGGAAGCACTAAGGGCTCTTAAATGTGAAAAAGTTGTAATATTACTTAGTAGTGAAGTAAAACCTATTATATTAAAGAATCCTGAAAATGATAATATTGTTCAACTTATTTTACCAATTAGAACATATTAATATAATAAATATATATAAATTTAATAAAGTCGACAATTTGTGATAAATTTCGGCTTTTTTATGTGGTAAATTATGTGCATAGACACATTTTTTGTCTATTGTTTGGTTATTTGAAAGGGGGGATATGGTATGTTAAGTTATTATTTAATTAATGATGAAACATGTGCTCTTGTTCCTGTTAATGAATATAAAACTAGAATATATGAACTTACTAGAAAATTTGAGGTTTCTCAAAATATTAAAACTATAGTTAATGATAGTTGTTTAAAATTTGGTAGTTCTTATAGTGGACGTGCAGCTGCAACTAAATATGCTATTGGTTATACACATAAAGTTCCTATTTGTGTAAATGAATCAACATTAAATATATTTTTTCCTACTAAATCACCAAGGTTAGAGGATTGTGCATGGATAAGTTATAAAAATATATATATATATGGAAGAAATAGTAAAAATTCATTTATAACATTTAGAAATAATGAAACAATACAAGTTGATGTTAGTTATGCTGTTATACAAAATCAATTATTTAGATCTTCTAGATTGGAATATTATGTCAAAAATACTTTTCCTCGTGTATAAGTAAAAATAATAGTAGAAAAAGTTGGAAAAATTACACTTTTTCTTTTTTTAAGTACCATTTTGTGGTATAATATTATCATGCGTATAGGTATACTAATATTATCAAAAGGGCGGTTATATAGATGAAAATAGGGAAATTATGATATTAAACACATTAAAGTTAATAAATTATAGAAATTATTCTAAACAGACTGTTGAATTTTGTGATAATATAAATATACTTATTGGTAATAACGCACAGGGTAAAACTAATATATTAGAAGCAGTTTATGTTCTTGCTTTTACGAAATCTCATAGAGTAGTAGGAGATACTAATTTAATTATGAAAAATGAAGAGTTTTGTAAAATTAATGGAACTATAACTATCGATAATATAAAGAGTTCTTTAGAGTTTTTTTTATCTGATAATATTAAAAAAGTATCCATAGATGGTGTTAATATAAATAAATTTATGGATTATGTATCAAAGTTTAAAATTGTTATTTTTTCACCAGATGATTTAGAAATAATTAAATCGTCGCCAAGTATAAGAAGAAAGTTTTTAAATACTGAAATTTCACAACTAGATAAAGTATATCTTTATAATTTAAATGATTATAATAAGTATATTAAAGTAAGAAATGAATTTTTAAAAAAAATGTATAAGAAAAATAAAAGTAATGATCTTTATCTTTCTATATTAAATGAGAAAATAATTGAAAAAGCTATTTATATTTATAAGAAAAGATTTGAATTTATAGAAGATTTAAATAAAATTATTTCATTGATATATTGTGATATTACTGGTGATAAAGATTTAAGTTTAAAATATGAACATAAACTTGGTATTAATAAATTTAATGAAGAAAAAATAAAAAAAATTTTAAATAAAAAGTTTGAAGATAATTATGAAAGAGATATGCTCACTTTTTCAACAAATTTTGGACCGCATAAAGATGATTTTTCTTTTTATCTTAATGATAATGATTTAAAAATATTTGGATCTCAAGGTCAACATAGAAGTGCAGTTTTATCCTTAAAGTTATCTGAAATAGAAATATTTAAAAATAAAATTAAAGATACACCTATATTATTATTGGATGATGTTTTTAGTGAATTAGATGATATTAAAAAAAATAATATTGTTAAATATTTGAAAAACGATATTCAAACTATTATTACTACTACTGATATTAATGAAATAAGTGAAAGTTTAATAGATAATGCATATGTTTATGAAATATTTAATGGTAAATTAGAAAGGAAGAAGAATGATGGAAGAAAAAAATGAACATTATAATGCCGAAGATATACAAGTATTGGAAGGATTAGAGGCTGTACGAAAAAGACCTGGTATGTACATAGGCTCAACTAGCTCAAGAGGACTTCATCATTTAGTTTGGGAAATTGTAGATAATGCAATTGACGAAGCTTTAGCTGGATATTGTGATGATATAGAAGTAATTATTAATAAAGATAATTCAATAACAGTAAAAGATGATGGTAGGGGAATTCCTACAGGTATTCATAAAAAAACAGGTATATCAACAGTTGAAACAGTATATACTGTTTTGCATGCTGGTGGTAAATTTGGTGGTGGTGGATACAAGGTATCTGGTGGATTACATGGTGTAGGTGCAAGTGTTGTTAATGCATTATCTTCTTGGGTAGAAGTTAGAGTTTATCAAGAAGGTAAGATTCATGAGATTAGATTTGAAAATGGTGGACATACTGTAAAACCATTATCTGTTATTGGAGAGTGTGATATTAATAGAACAGGAACAACTGTTACTTTTAAACCAGATCCTAATATATTTAAAGAAACTACTGTTTATGATTATGATATTTTAAAAACAAGAATAAGAGAATTAGCTTTTTTAAATAAAGGATTAAGAATTATTTTATGTGATGATAGAGAAGATGATAAAAAAGAAGAGTTTGTATATGAAGGTGGAATTAGTGAATATGTTAAGATGTTAAATAGTAATAAAACACCTATTCATGATAATATTATTCATTTAGAAGGTAAAGAAGACGATGTAATGATGGAAATCGCACTACAATATAATTCTTCCTATAATTCTAGTATTTATTCTTTTGCAAATAATATTGCGACTCATGAGGGTGGAACACATGAAGATGGTGTTAAAACTGCTCTTACTAGAATAATCAATAATTATGCAAGAAATAGTAAAATGCTTAAGGATAATGATGAAAGTTTGACTGGTGATGATGTTAGAGAAGGATTAACTATGATTATATCTTGTAAAATATCAGAACCTCAATTTGAAGGTCAAACAAAGACAAAACTTGGTAATAGTGAAGTAAAGAAAATTGCATCTAATATATTTTCTGAAGGATTTGAAAGATTTTTAATGGAAAATCCTGAAAGTGCAAAAATAATTGTTGAAAAATCTATGACTGCTGCAAGAGCTCGTGTTGCTGCTAAAAAGGCAAGAGAATTGACTAGAAGAAAAGGTGGATTAGAAATAACTAATAAATGGGGAAAACTTACTGATTGTACTAGTAAAGATCCATCTATATCTGAAATATTTATAGTCGAAGGTGATAGTGCAGGTGGAAGTGCAAAAGATGGTAGAGATTATAAGACTCAAGCTATTCTTCCATTGCGTGGTAAAATATTAAATGTAGAAAAGGCAAGACTTGATCGTGCTTTAGGTAATGAAGAAATCAGAAGTATAATAACTGCTTTTGGTACTGGTATTGGTGAAGAATTTGATATAACTAAATTAAGATATCATAAAATTATAATAATGACTGATGCTGATGTAGATGGTAGTCATATTAGAACATTATTACTTACTTTATTCTATAGATTTTTCCGTCCAATTGTTGAAGCAGGACATGTTTATGCTGCACAACCACCATTATATGCTATAAAACATGGTAAAACTACTAAATACGTACTTGATGAAAAAGAAAGAGATGAATATATTAGTACATTACCTGAGAATACAAAATATGAAATTAGTCGTAATAAAGGTTTAGGTGAAATGGACGCAATTGAACTTAGAGAAACTACTATGAGTATTGAAAACCGTGTATTAAAACAAATAACTGTTGAAGACACTATGCTTGCTGATAAGGTATTTGAAACATTGATGGGTGAAGATGTAGAACCAAGAAGAAACTTTATCGAAGAAAATGCAGTATATGTGCAAAATTTGGATATATAGGAGGTTTTAGATATGTTAGAACATGATAAATTACAATCACAAAATATTGTTGAAGAAATGGAAACATCATTTTTAGATTATTCTATGAGTGTAATTGTTTCACGTGCACTTCCTGATTTAAGAGATGGATTAAAGCCTGTTCATAGAAGAATTTTGTATTCTATGTATGAGAGTGGGTATACACCTGATAAACAATTTAGGAAAAGTGCGAAAACTGTTGGTGAAGTTATGGGTAATTATCACCCTCATGGTGATACTGCTATATATGAATCAATGGTAAGAATGGCACAACCATTTAGTTATAGACATATGCTTGTTGATGGACATGGTAATTTTGGTTCAATGGATGGTGATGGTGCAGCAGCAATGCGTTATACTGAAGCAAGATTATCTAAAATATCTATGGAATTACTTAGAGATATAAATAAAAATACGGTTGATTTTGAACCTAACTTTGATGGTACTACTAAAGAACCAATTGTTTTACCTTCTAGATTTCCAAATATTTTAGTTAATGGTACTATGGGTATTGCTGTTGGTATGGCTACTAATATACCACCTCATAATTTAGGTGAAGTAATAGATGGGTGTGTTGCTTATATTGATAATAATGATATTACTACATCTGAGTTAATGGAATATATTAAAGGACCTGATTTTCCTACTGGAGCTATTATATTAGGTAATAATGGTATTAAGAAAGCTTATGAAACAGGTAAGGGTACTATTACTTTACGTGGTAGAGTAGAAATTGTTGAAAAACATGGTAAGAGTATGATTGTTATTACTGAATTACCTTATCAAGTTAATAAAAAAGTTTTTCAAGAACGTATTGGTGAATTAGTTAGAGATAAAGTAATTGATGGTATAGCTGATTTACATGAAGAAACTAATTTGGAAAATGGTATAAAAATAGTTGTTACTCTTAAAAAAGAAGCAAATGCTAATGTCATTTTAAATAATTTATATAAACATACTCAATTACAAATGAATTTTGGTATTTCTTTCTTAATGATTGATGAGGGACAACCTAAAACATTGGGATTAAAAGATATTATTTCTAAATATATTGATTTCCAAAGAAGTGTTATTGTTAGAAGAACTAAATTTGAATTAGATAAAGCAGAAAAAAGAGCTCATATATTAGAAGGATTAAAGATTGCTCTTGATAATATTGATGAAGTTATCCATATAATAAGGGATAGTGAGTCAGATGTTGTTGCTAAAGAAACATTGATTGTTAAATTTAATTTAGATGATGTACAAGCAGAAGCTATCTTGGAAATGAGACTTAGAAGACTTACTGGTTTGGAAAGAGATAAAATAGAAAATGAAATTAAACAATTATTAGAATTAATTGAAAATTTAAAAGATATTTTAGCTCATGATGAAAAGGTACTTAATATTATTAAAGAAGAATTAATTGATATTAAAAATAAATATGCAGATGATAGAAGAACTCATATTGATATGACAGCTATTGAATATATTGAAGATGAATCTTTGATACCTGTTGATAATATTGTTATTACATTAACTGATAATGGATATATAAAAAGAATGCCTGTTGATACTTATAAATCACAACACCGTGGTGGTGTAGGTATTAAGGGTATGAGTACTAATGAAGAAGATTATGTTAAATATATTATTTCTGGTACAACTCATGATTATATAATGTTCTTTACTAATAAAGGTAGAGTTTATAGAATTAAAGGTTATGAAATACCATCATTCTCAAGACAATCTAAAGGATTACCTGTTATTAATCTTTTACCTCTTGATAAAGATGAAATAATAAGTAATATATTATCTGTTGAAAAGAATGATGATTGTAAAAATTTATTATTTGTTACAAAGAAAGGTATTGTTAAAAGAACTTCTATAAATGAATTTGAAAATATTAGAAATAATGGTAAGATAGCTATTACTTTAAAAGATGATGATGAACTTATTAGTGTTAGAAAAACAAATGGTGATAATTATATTCTAATTGGTTCTAATCAAGGAAGAATGGTTAGATTTAATGAAAAAGAAGTTAGAGTAATGGGTAGAAGTGCAAGTGGTGTTAGAGGTATTAATATGCCTGAAGATGCTGTTTGTGTAGGTGCTGAAATTTCTAATAATGCAGATGAAGTATTGATTGTTACAGAAAAAGGTTATGGTAAGAGAACTAATGTTGATGAATTTAGAGAAACAAGAAGAGGTAGTAAGGGTGTTAAAGCACTAAATATTACTGATAAGAATGGTACAATAGTTGAATTTAAAACTGTTAATAAAGATCAAGATTTAATGATTATTACTGATACTGGTATGATTATTAGAGTTTCAATAGATCAAATTTCACTTATGGGTAGAGCAACTCAAGGTGTTAGATTAATTAATCTTAAAGATGATCAAAAAGTTTCTACTGTAACTGTTGTTAGTAAAGATGAAAAAGATGATGTAGAAGATACTGAAGATGTAAGTACAGAATAATAATTATAAAATAGGACTTATTAATAATGAGTTCTATTTTTAATACATAAAATATTACAAAAAAACCATATATAAATATGTATATATAATTGACATACAAAACGCAATGCTATATAATTTAATTAGGTCAAGAAATGAGTGATAGCATGGGAATATATTTAAATCCAGGAAACGAAGATTTTAAAATTAGTATTAATTCAAATATATATGTAGATAAAACAGGATTAATAGAATATACAAATCATGTGATATCAACACCACAAAAATATATTTTTGTATCAAGACCAAGAAGATTTGGTAAAACAGTAGCTGCGGAAATGTTATGTGCATATTATGATTGTAGTGTTGATTCTAATGATTTATTTAAAAAATATGAAATT
>CANRKE010000002.1 GCA_947631135.1 uncultured Bacilli bacterium
TTAGAAGATAAACTTATAAGAACTAATGCAGAAACTGTAAATTATCGTAAGAGAAAAGATGAAGAAGTATCTAAATTACTTGAATATGCAAATTATGACATAGTAAGTGATTTACTTACAGTTATGGATAACTTTGACTTAGCACTAAATAAGAATAAAGATATAAGTGATGAAGTTAGTAAATACTTAGAAGGATTTAGATTAATTGAAAAGAATCTAAAAGATGTAATGGATAAATATGGGGTTAAAATTATAAATGAAGCTAATGTAGAATTTGATCCAGAATTTCATAATGCAGTTATGGTTGAAGAAGTATCGGATATATATGATAACTATGTAACTGAAGTTATGCAGAATGGATATAAATTAAAAGAAAGGGTTATAAGACCTGCGATGGTAAAAGTAAATCGTAATCCAGAGATGGTTTATACAGAAGAAGATACATTAGATAATGAAAAGAAAGGTGAGGAAAATGAGTAAAATTATAGGTATAGACTTAGGTACAACAAATAGTTGTGTCGCAATTCATGAAGGTGGAGAAGCAAAGGTTATTGCAAATCCAGAAGGAAATAGAACTACACCATCAGTAGTTTCAAGTAAAAAAGGGGAAATAATAGTTGGACAAAAAGCTAAAAATCAAATGGTAACAAATCCAGATACAGTATATTCAGTAAAAAGATATATGGGTACTGATAAAAAAATTAAATTTAATGGTAAAGATTATACACCACAAGAAATATCAGCAATGATTTTATCAGATCTTAAAAATACAGCTGAAAATTATTTAGGAGAAAAAGTTGATAGAGCAGTTATTACTGTTCCAGCATATTTTGATGATTCACAAAGACAAGCAACAAAAGATGCTGGTAAAATTGCAGGACTTACTGTTGAAAGAATAATAAATGAACCAACTGCAGCTGCTTTAGCATATGGACTTGATAGAGATGAAGGATTACATACAATATTAGTATATGACCTTGGTGGTGGTACATTTGACGTATCAATCATGGAACTTGGAGATGGTGTATTTGAAGTATTATCAACAAGTGGTAACAATAAATTAGGTGGGGACGATTTTGATGAAAGAATCGTAAACTATTTAGTTGATGAATTTAAACATGAAAATGGAATAGATTTATCAAAAGATAAAATGGCAATGCAAAGATTAAAAGATGCTGCAGAAAAAGCTAAAAAAGATTTAAGTGGTATGACTGAAACACAAATTTCATTACCATTCATATCTCAAGGTGAAGATGGACCAATCCATTTAGAAATGAATTTAACTAGAGCTAAATTTGAAGATTTAATTAGAGATTTAGTTGAATCTACATTAAAACCTGTTAGAACTGCACTTAAAGATGCTAAAATGACAGCAAAAGACATAGATAAAGTTATTTTAGTTGGTGGTTCAACAAGAATTCCAATGGTACAAGAATTAATTAAAAAAGAATTAGGTAAAGAACCTCATAAAGGTGTTAATCCAGATGAAGTTGTTGCAATGGGTGCAGCAATTCAAGGTGGTGTTTTAACTGGAGATGTTAATGATATAGTTCTACTTGATGTAACACCACTAACACTTGGTATAGAAACACTTGGTGGAGTAATGACACCACTTATTGAAAAGAATACTACTATCCCAACATCACGTAGTCAAGTATTCTCAACTGCACAAGATAATCAACCAGCAGTAGATATACATATATTACAAGGTGAAAGAAGTATGGCTGCAGATAACAAAACTTTAGGTAGATTCCAATTAACTAATATACCACCTGCACCTCGTGGAGTACCACAAATAGAAGTTACTTTCGATATAGATGCTAACGGTATAGTTAATGTTAAAGCTAAAGATTTAGGAACTAATAAAGAACAATCAATTACAATTACTGCATCAACAAATCTTTCTGAAGAAGAAATTGAAAGAATGATTAAAGAAGCTGAAGCTAATAAAGAAGCAGATGCAAAAAGAAAAGAAAGTGCAGATGTAAGAAACGAAGCTGAACAAACAATTTTTGCTACTGAAAAAGCACTTAAAGATTTAGGTGATAAAGTATCAAGTAGTGATAAGAAAAAAGCTGAAGAATTAATTGATGATCTTAAAAAAGCTTTAGAAGGAGAAGATATCGACGATATTAAAGCTAAAAAAGATAAATTAAATGAAAAAGCTATGGAATTTGCATCTAAAGTATATGAAGAAGCAGCAAAACAACAACAAGCAACTTCAGAAGATAATAGTGAATCTGATAATAATGATAAAGATAATAAAGATGATGCTATAGATGCTGAATACGAAGAAAAATAATTAAATTAAAGCAATGCTTCTAATTAGAGGCATTGCTGCAATTTGTATAAATAGAAAGGTAGCACTATGGAAAATTATAAATCAAGATTGAATGTTCCTGATAAATATAAATGGGATTTAAACGATTTTTATAAAAACATTGAAGAATGGGAAGATGAAAGAAAATATTTAAATTCTGAAATGAAAAAACTAGAAGAATATAAGGGTAAAATAAACGATCCAAAATTAATGGAAGAATATTTGGATTTATATAATAATATAAAATGTAGATTATTAAATTTATATGCATATGCATATTTAAATCATGATGTTGATTTAAATAATAGTAAATATATGAAAATATTACAATCAGTAACTAGTATGTATACAGATTTTAATATTGCAATTGCATTTTTTAATCCTGAATTATTAGATATTAGTGAAGAAGATTTTAATAATCTATTTATAAAAAATAAAAATCTAATAAAATATAAAAATATGTTAGAAAAAATATATGAAAAAAAGAAATATACTCTATCTCAAGAAAAGGAACAACTAATTAGTATGTTATCTGAAACTTATGATAGTTATGAAAATATATCAACATCATTATTAAATAGTGAAAATGATTATGGAAGAATTACTACAAGCGATGGGGATAATGTAGAAATATTGCTTAGTAATCTTAGAAAATTAAAACATGATAAAAGCGATAAAATAAGAATGAAAGTAGATAGAAAATTTTATAAAGTAATAGAAAGATATCAAAATACTTATGCTTCATTATTAAATAATTTTGTTAAAAATAATGTTGTTTTAGCTAAAGTACATAATTATGATTCTGTTTGGGATATGTATTTAAAAGATGCAAAATTAACTAATAAAATTTTTAAATCATTACAAAGTGCTTGTGATAAAAAAATAGATGTAAATAAAAAGTATTTTTATTTAATGAAAAAAGTTTTAAATTTAAATATTTTACATTCATATGATACATCTTTAGATTGGAATGAATCATCTTTTGAATATACAATAGAAGAAGCAAATAATATTGTTATTAATTCACTATCTATGTTAGGTAGGGAATATACTGATAAACTTAAAAAAATATTTGATAATCATTATATAGATTATTGTGGATATAAAGGTAAAACAAATGGAGGATATAGTTATTCTACATATGATAAGCCATCAAGAATATTGATGAACTTTAGAAATACATTTGATGATATACTAACTATCGCACATGAAGCAGGACATAATGTTCATCATCAATTTGTAAATGAAGATAATTATCCATGGTATAGAAGTCAAGCAATAATAATATGTGAAGTTGCTTCACTTACTAATGAATTTTTATTAACTAATTATTTTATTAATAATAGTAAATCTAAAAAAGAAAAATTATTAGGACTTGAAAATATAATTAAGACTTATCAAGCAAACTTTTTTGGAGCTATTATGGAAGGACAATTAGAAGTTAAAATGTATGACCTCGTTGAAAATGGTTCAAGTATTACCTCAGATTTTTTAAATAATGAAATAAGTAAATTGTTAAAAAAATTTGAAGGTGATAGTGTTAAAAGAAATAAATACTCAAAGTATATTTGGGCAATTCGTAAACATTATTATATGGTTTATTATTTACTTAGTTATGCAATAAGTGTATCTGTTGCTTCTAATCTTGCTAAAAGAATAATAAATAAAGAAGAAGGTATTTTAGATAAATATTATAAATTCTTGAAATGTGGAAGTGATATGGATCCTATTAATGTATTTAAAATTTTAGATGTTGATATAGAAGATGAAGATGTATTTATAAAAGGAATTGAATATTTTGATGAACAACTTAATCTATATGAAAAAATTTATAATGATAAGGAGGTATAACGATGAACAAAAGGGATTATTACGAAGTATTAGGTGTTGATAAAAATGCTAGCGATAAAGATATTAAAAGTGCTTTTAGACGTCTTGCAAAACAATACCACCCAGATGTAAATAAAGATCCTGGAGCAGAAGATAAATTTAAAGAGATTCAAGAAGCATATGCAGTGTTATCAGATGAAAATAGAAGAAAACAATATGATCAGTTTGGTCATGCAGCATTCCAAGGTGGTCCTAGTGCATCTGGTGGATTCTCTGGATTTGATTTTAGTGATTTTGATTTTTCTGATATATTCTCAGATTTGTTTGGTGGAAGTAGTTTTGGATTCAACTTTGGTGGTGGAGGATTTACTGGTAGATCTTCTGGAAAAGTACGTGGACGTGATAAAGTAATAAGTATGAATTTGACATTTGAAGAAGCAGTATTTGGGTGTTCAAAAGATATACAACTAGATATAATGGATACTTGTGATGACTGTGATGGCTTAGGTGGACATGGTGAAGAGAAGTGCGATGAATGTAATGGTCGTGGTACTATTGAACAACAACAAAGAAGTATATTAGGTACATATATAACACGTAGTACTTGTCCTAAATGTGGAGGTACAGGTAAAACTTATAAGACGACCTGCTCTACTTGTCATGGAAAAGGTAAAATACGCAAAAACAAAGAAATTACTGTTAAAGTTCCTGCCGGTGTTGATACTGGTAATCAATTAAGATTAGCATCTAAAGGTGAAGCTGGTTCTAATGGTGGACCTAATGGAGATTTATATATAGAATTTAATGTTAAATCTCATCCAATTTATGAACGTGAAGATGATAATATATATCTAACTTTACCACTTAATATTGTTGATGCAACATTAGGATGTAAAAAAGAAGTACCAACATTATATGGAAATATCAACTTAGTTATTCCTGCTGGTAGTCAAAGTGGTGATAAACATAGATTACGTGGTAAAGGTGTTGAAAATGTCAGCACTAAAAGAAAAGGTGATATGTATATAATACTTGATGTTAATATTCCTGAAAAATTATCTAGAGATCAAAAGAAATTATTTGAACAACTTAAGAAAACTGAACTTTCTACTCCTAAAATCAAAAAGTATAACGAATTTTTAGATAAAAATAGATAAATTATAAAAAGTGTATTGAATAATTAAAAAAAATTTGATAATATTGAATTGTAATAGAAAAAGGTAGGTCCTCCTCGTATTGAACATGTACAAACATATGTTCGATATGGGGAGGGTCAATATTATTCTTATAAGGCCAATTCACTTACCTTAGATATGTAAGTGAATTTTTTGATTAAATAATTATTAATAATAAATAATAGGAGAGTGATTGTTATGGAAGACCAATCTAATAAGAAAATAGGTATAATGATAGGTGCGATAATATTAGTGTCAATATTAATTGTTGGAATAACTTATGCATATTTATCAGCTAATAAAAAAGCAAATGATCGAACAGTAAAGGCAGGAACATTATTAATAGAGTACGAAGATGATAATGTAAATTCAGTAAAACTAGAAAATATAGTACCAATAGATGACAGTGATATGATGACTAATGCAAATAAAATAGCATTTAAAGTAAATAATAAAGGTACAGCTTTAGCTTATGTTGATATTAGTATAACAAACATAAGTTTACCAGATGCGCTTAAAAGTACAGAATTTAAATGGGCTTTATATTCAAATAATGAAAAAGTGAATTCAGGTAATTTTTCAAATGTTGAAGATGAGGGAATGTCACTTGTAAAAAATCAGGAGATAGCATCAAAAGCAAGTAAAAATTATGAATTATATATTTGGATAACTGAAACAGATCTAGATCAATCAAGTATGATGGAAAAAACATTTTCAGGTAAAATAACAATAAATGGACACCAATATAAAGTAGAACAAAAAGAATTATTATCTGATATAATAAAAAATAATAATTCACCAATAGATACAAAAGAACCAGATTTTACAACAACAGCAGAAACAAATGAAGGTTTAATTGAAGGTGAAGATTCAGATGGAAAAACATATTATTTTAGAGGTAATGTTAATAATAATTATGTAAAAATAGAAGGATTAAAATGGACAGATGATGATGGAAATTATCACAGAAAAGATGAAGACATGTTATTTAGGATAGTTAGAATCAATGGAGATAATTCTATCAGAATAATAGCAAATGGTTCTATTGGAACATGTAAATTCAATGAAAATATGGATATGGAACAATATGTAGGATATACATTTAATAATAATAAAGTGTGTACAAAGGATGCAAAATGTGATGGAACAGAGGGAACACCATCAAAAATAAAAACTTACTTAGATGATTGGTATAAAAATAACATTGAAGAAAAATATGATTCACTATTTACAACATCAAGATATTGTAATGACACATCGGGTACAACAAATTCATATGGAGCAAAAGATAGATTGGAAACAAAAAATACACCAACATTTATATGTCCAGATACAGAAAAAATGTATGGTGGAGAATATAATTTAAAAATTGGTTTATTGTCAGCAGATGAAGCAGTGTTTGCTGGTGGAAAATATAATACTATAAATCAAAACTATTATTTGGTGGGAAGTAGTAACATGAGATGGTTCCTTTCACCTAATCGCTTTGATGGTAGTGCATTTGCATTTGAATTATACTTTAATAATCTTATTAATAGTGATTATGTTCATAATGAATATGCTTCAGTTCCAGTCTTAAATTTACGTTCTGATACATCATTTACAGAAGGAAATGGAGAAAAAAACACACCATATTTGGTACGAGTTAAAAATTAGCAAAATATTTTGTCCAAATATATTGCACTTTCTCCAAAATTTTGATAGTATTGAATTGTAATAAAAAGGTAGGTCCTCTCCATAAAAGAACATGTACAAACATATGTTCGTGTTGGGGGGGGTCACTATTATTCTTATAAGGCCAATTCACTTACCTTGAATAGGTAGGTGATTTTTTGTATTGTTAAAATAATCAATGATATTTATTAAATAAAAAAAGTAGGAGAGTGAAAAAAAGATGGAAAAGGAAAATAATAAGAAAAAAATAGGAATATTAATAAGTGCGATAATATTAGTATTAGTTCTAATAGTTGGAATAACATATGCATATCTATCATCACATCTAAATACTGATAATCGTGATTTGCAAGCAGGAACATTACTAATAGAATATGAAGATGATAATGCAAATACAGTAAGATTAGATAATATACAATCAATATATGATAAAGATATAAAAGAAAAAGCTAGTAAGATAAGTTTTAAAGTAAACAATACAGGAACAGCTAAAGCTTATGTTGATATTAATATAACAGATATTAGTTTACCTCCTGAACTGGCAGATTTAGAATTTAAGTGGACATTATATTCAGGTGAAGAAAAAATAAATAATGGAAACTTTAGAAATGTATTAGATAATAAAATATTACTTATAAATAATCAAGAAATTGCTAGTAAAGGAAATAAAATTTATGAATTATATATATGGATAAGTGAGACAGGAAAAGACCAATCAGATATGATGAATAAAACTTTTTCTGGAAAAATAACAGTAGTAGGGCATCAAAAAAAACAATCAGAATTATTATCTAAAGTAATTAAAAACAATAATCCATTACAAATAAATGATCCAAATTTTAACAAGGTTGCTGTTGCACAAGATTATTATGATATATTAACTGAAAGTACAAATCCTAAACAATCTGAAGCAACTGTAGAAAACGGATTGTATGCAGGTGAAGATGCTGATGGAGAAACATATTATTTTAGAGGTAATGTAGAAGATAATTATTTAAAGATTGAAGGTTTAAAATGGCCTAGTGATTCAAAACCAGCATATCTATTATCAAAAGCTAATATTATCTTTTTTTCAATTGGAAGTGTAGAAACAAATTGTGATAATAACTATTCTACTTATGGTTATATATCAAATGAAGAATGTAAAGCAGATATAATGGAAGTAGGAGCACAGCCAGGTGAAGATATGTTATTTAGAATAACGAGAATTAATGGAGATGGAACAATCAGAATAATAGCAGATGGTTCTGTCGCAAATTATCCATTTAATCAAAACCATAATTTAGAAAAATACGTAGGATATACATATGACAACAGTAAACCAAACATTCAAAATGGGAATCCTTCAAATATTAAAAGATATTTGGATAATTGGTATAAAAAAAACATGACTGATTATGATAAAATACTAGCAAGTACAAGATATTGTAATGATACATCAGTATACAATATAAATGGAAATTCTATATATTATGGTGCATATAATAGAATAAGAAAAACAATAACTCCGACATATATATGTCCTAATACAAATAAAACTTATGGTGGAGAATATGATTTAAAGATAGGACTATTATCAGCAGATGAAATTGTATTTGCTGGTGGAAATTACGGATTATCTAACAAAAGTTATTATTTATATGGAAGTATTGCATATAAATGGCTTATGTCACCATATTATTACAGTGGTAGTAATACTTCTGAATTTGGCACTCATATAGGAGGTAACATAGATTATAATTATAATTACAATAATGAAGCTGTTGTACCTGTCCTAAACATACGTGCAGATACACCTTTTACAGAAGGTAATGGAACTAAAGATAATCCCTATTTGGTACGAACTGAAAATTAGAAAAAAATTTATAAAAAAATATACACAAACATATGTTCGGTATGGGGGGGGTCATACTTAAAAGACCTTAAGTACTTATCTTAAAAATTTGATAATTTTAATAATAACGTGTAAACTATTTTTACAATATTATAATTATTTGACTTATAATAAAGTGGATAGTATAATATATTTATACAACACTTTTTTAATTTTGGAGGAATTTTTATGATTGAATTATTATCTCCAGCAGGTGATATTGAAAGCTTGTATTATGCAATATATGCTGGTTGTGATGCAGTTTATATTGGTGGCAAAAATTTTGGAGCACGTAAATATGCTAAAAACTTTAGTGATGAAGAACTTAAGCAAGCTAGATATATAACAAAATTATATGGAGTAAAATTATATATTACATTAAATACATTAGTATATGATAGTGAATGGGAAGAGATAACAGAGTATATTAGATTTTTATATAAATTAGGTGTAGATGCAGTAATAGTACAAGATATTGGATTAGTTGATTATATAAATAAAAAATTCCCTAATCTTACAATTCATGCATCAACACAAATGAATGCACATAATAAAAATACACTAGAAAAACTAAAACAAATGGGAGTAAAAAGAGTAGTGTTAGCTCGTGAAGTAAGTCTTGATAATATTAATAATATTGATACTGATATAGAAAGAGAAATATTTATTCATGGAGCACTCTGTGTGTCATATTCAGGATGTTGCTTGCTTAGTAGTTACATCGGTAAAAGAAGTGGTAATAGAGGAGAATGTGCAGGAACATGTAGATTACCATATGAACTATATAATGGCAATGATAAAATAAATACTGATGGAAAATATTTGCTATCAATGAAAGATTTATGTACACTAGAAAAATTAGATCAAATATTAAAATCAAATGTAAATAGTTTAAAAATTGAGGGAAGAATGAAATCTAAAGAATATGTATATTATGTTACTAAAATATATAGAAAATATATAGATATGTATTATAAATGTGGTAATATAAAAATAGATGAAGAAGATAATAATTTACTTAAGATACTTTTTAATAGAAATTTTACAAATGGATATCTTTTTGATAGTAAAAATAATATAAATATTAAAACTAGTAATAATATAGGATTATATATTGGTAATGTAATTGACTATAAAAATAATAAATGTAAAATAAAATTAAATAAAAAATTAGAAGTTAATGATGGTATAAGAATAGTAAATAAAAATAGTGAAATAGGATTAATTGTAAATAAAATAGAAGAAAATAAAAATAATATAGTAACAATATTTCCTAATCATAAAATAGAAGTTGGTAGTAAAGTATTTATAACATCTAAAAATAATTTAGTTGTAAATCCTACTAAAATAGATATTAATATGAATATAGAAATAAATGATAATTCTATAATAGTTGAAATATATAATGATAGAAAAAACATTACATGTAAGAGTAACAATATAATAGAACGTGCTAAAAATAATCCAATAGATATTGAATTTATTAAAAAACATATGTCTAAACTTGGTAATACACCATTTAAAATAAATAAGATAAATATAACTAATATACCTAATAATATTTATATTAATATAGGAAAAATAAATGAATTCAGAAGAGAATGTATACAAAAATTTATAGATGAATTAACTAAAAATGATATTGATTTTATTGAAAATGATTATAATCTAAAAACATATAAATCAAATAGTAATATAGAATATAGTGTATTTGTAAAGAATGAAGCACAATTTAATGAAGTAATAAAATATCCATTAAATAGAATATATGTTGATTATAATATATATAATAAATATAAAAATATGTATAATAATTTAGTATTGGTATTACCTAGAATAAATTATATTGATTATAAATTAAATAATGAAAGATTATTAATAAGAGAATTAGGATCATTAAAATATGCATCTGATAATTATGTAATAAGTGATTATACATTGAATGTAACTAATAGTTATTCTGTTAACTATTTAAAAGAAAATAATGTTAAAAGAATTACTCTATCTACTGAATTTGATAAAAATAATATAGATATTAAAGATAAAAATGATTTAGAAATGATTATTTATGGTAAAATAGAATTAGCAATATCTAAATATTGTGTAATTAGTAATGTATTAAATAAAAATAAGGGATGTAAATTATGTCGTGATAATAATTTTTACTTATCTGATAGATTAAATAGTAAATATAAATTAATAAATGATGAATATTGTAATTCTATTATATTATCTAGTAGACCATATGATAATATAGATTTAATAGAAAAATATATTGATAGTGGTATAAGTAATTTTAGATTAAATTTCTATGATGAAAGTGAAGATACAATAATTAATATATTAAATAAAATATATAAGTAGAGGTGATTGTTTTGAATAAAGAAAAAATTAATATTTATATTGATAAAGTTAAGAATATACTTAGAAGTTCACCAAGATTATTACTTATATTTGGAATATTATTAGGAATTACGTTTACATCATTAGTAGGTAGTATATTTTCTAAAAATAGAAAAGTTGAAAATATCAATAATAGTAAGATAACTTATAAGGATATTGTTGTAAATGAAGATAATAATAGTAATAATAATCAGGATGTAGTTGAATATTTTGATGATACATATAATATGATTGCATCATCTGATATTGATGATAGTAGTATGGTAGATAAAATAAAAGAAAGATTAAATATAATATCTAATTTTCTATTTGATGGTGGAGAAATTAATGGTTATACATATAGTGAATTAAGTGAAGACGTTAAAATAAAAATAAATAAATTATTATTAAATATAGATAGTAAAATAGACGAGATATTCCCTAATTATAAAAATAAAATTAAATCATCATTTAAAAATTTAAAAGCACAGGTTACAATTTTATATTTAGAAGCAGTAGATAAAATATGTGAGGGTAATAGAAAAGAATATTGTAATGAAGCTAAAAAAGATTTTAATAAAATAAAGAAAACATTTAAGATAACATTTTCTATGATTAAAGATATCATAAAAGAAGGAAAGACTGATTTATTAGGATATGTTAAATAAAAGAAGTGGGGTATAATAGTATATGAAAAAAACTATAATTAATATATTAAAAACTATAGCAGTATCATTCGCACTATTTGTAAATATAGAAAGTGTATATAAAATTGATTTTAAAAATATGTTTAATATTCAAATAGTACAACTTGCAATAATGATAGTATTAATATATTACGTATTAAAAAAAGATAATAATAAAAAATATTTAAGTATAAAAATACTTAGTTGTTTATTTTCATTATTTTTTGTAATTGGAGAAAGTTATAGACTTACTAATAGTATTAAATATGTATTAGGTAATTATTTAAGTATAATATCATCAATAATAATATTTATTGGTTACTATATAATATTTTCATTTATATTATATAAAATTTATAAATTTTTAAGTAATTATAAGCCTAATAATAATATTAAAAAAAATAATAAAATTATAGAACTATTTAAAAAATATCCATTTATATTTAGTTTAATAGTAATTTTATTTGGTTGGTTAATATACATAATTGCATTTTATCCAGCAATATTATCACCTGATCCAAGTTTTCAAATAAAACAATTTTTTGGAATACAAACAAAGTATATGAATTATATAATACCTATTGATAGTAGTGTTACTATAACTAATCATCATCCAGTATTCCATACAATAATATTAGGTGGATTAGTAAAAATTGGAGAGTTTTTAGGTAATACTAACTTTGGATTCTTTTTATATAGTTTATTACAAATAATTATATTATCAACTACACTTGCATATACAATTAAATTTATGATTAAATTAAATACTCCAATAAAATTTGTAATTTTAACACTTATAATATATACATTTACACCTGTTTATGCACTTTATTCTATATCAGCAGTAAAAGATGTAATATTTACTTCATTTATAATACTATTTAATATATATGTTTTTAATATATGTACTTCATCTGATAAAATGAATATTAGTAAAATAATACAATTTACTATATTAATGATATTAATAATATTATTTAGAAATAATGGTATATATGTAATATTAATTACTTTATTATCATTAATTATAACTAATATTAAAAATAGAAAATTATTTATAATATTATTACTTTTAATGTTTGGATTTAATTATTCATATAATAAAATATTATTACCATATTTTAAAATATCTCCTGGTAGTGTTAGAGAGGCATTAAGTATACCATTTCAACAAACTGCTCGATATGTAAAATATAATTCGGACTTATTATCAAAAGATGAAGAAAAAGCAATAGATAAAGTACTTAATATTGAAACACTTGCTGATAGATATAAACCTGAAATATCTGATCCAGTTAAAAATGAATATAATAAATATGCAACTACAAATGATTTAAAAAATTATTTTAGTTCATGGTTTAAGGGATTACTAAAAAGTCCTGATACATATATAGAAGCAACATTAAATAATACATATGGATATTTTTATCCAAATAAAACAAGATGGTATGTATATTATGATTACTATAATATTTTAGATAGTGATGGAATAGAATATCATTATAACAAATTAAGTAATTTAAGAAAGATATTATCTAATTATGCAGTAATATTTCCATACATACCACTGATAGGTTTAATAGTAAATATAGGGTTTAATACATTATTATTAATATTTATTACTACATATTTAATAGCAAAGAAAAAGAATATTATATTTTTAATACCGTCATTAGTATCGTTATTAGTTTGTTTTGCATCTCCTGTAAATGCATATTTTAGATATGCTATGCCATATATATTTAGTATGCAAGTTTTAATTTCTATGTTTTTATATACTATAAACACTAATAATAAGTAATTTAAGAGACTGTTCAAAATCATTTACTTAATTTTGAGGCAGTCCCTTATTTTACTTTATTTTTTTATATTCTTTTAATACAGGCTGAAGTTGTTTATTTTCTAAAGCCTTTTCTATTGTCGGTAACAATAAATCATAGTGTGAAATTAAAGAATTTGGTTTGTTTTCATAGTTATCTTGACCGAATGGTACTATGAAAACACCCTTAGTATTCAATAATTTCATAATATTTTCGCCATTTAATCCAAGCCCATCATTAGTTGATACTGCAACTACGATAGGTTTTTGATTTCTAATTGTAGCTTTAACTGCTAAGTTTACTGGATTATCAGTTATACCATTTGCCATTTTAGCAATAAAATCTCCCGTTGCAGGAAGTACTACTGTAATATCCATTTTATTTTTTGGACCAAAAGTTTCAGCTTCAACAATATTTGATATAACATGTTTACCAGTAATTTGTTCTAACGTGTTTATAAATTTTTTACTATCACCAAATCTTGTATCATATTTGCATATGTTTTCAGATACAACAGGATATACGTCATGACCAAGTGAAGTAAGTAACATTACCTGTTCTAGTGCGGTTTTTAAAGTACAAAATGACGATGTCATACAAAAACCAATTTTCATAATTTTCCCCCTGAAATACTCCTCATCTTCATTTCTAATAAATGACCAGATGATACGGGTGAATATTTTGCTGGTATTTTACTATATATAAAATAATTTTTATCTTTAATATCATCTTTTCTTGCACCATAAGGAACACTTGAAATATCAAGTATATAGCATTCATCACTTATATCGCTAATTAATTCTTTTGTAAGTATATTTTGTGGAACAGTATTTATAATTGTATCTGCACATTTTAAATATTTTGAAAATTCATCTTGATTAAATGTATCAAAAACTTTAATTTTCTTATTATATAATTCTAAATAATCATTATAATCTTTAACACCAACTACTAAATTAGCTCCTAATCCATTTAAAATACTTGCTAATGGTTTACCAATATTACCATATCCAAGAATAACAATGTTAGATGCAAATATAGTTTTTTCACCTCTATTACTAATTAGATTTTCTAATATGCCTTCTACAGTTATTAATGAATTACCGTTACATACTTCTTTATCATTTAAAAAATTATTAATTTCCATATCATCTCTAACCATTTGTTTTAACGAATCTGTTACTTTTCCAGTAAATATTTGAACCCCCCTCATACAATTATCAAATAACTTACTGTCAAGAACAACTTTTGATTTACTAAATTCAGAATCAACACTATAATCATCTTTAATACCATTAATAGGTAAAACAATTATATTTATATTACTAATATCTCCATTAAATTTTTTTACATTAGTAAATATAGTATTATCATAACCAATTGTATATATATTATTTTTATCCTTTAAATCTTTAATAATTTTAGCATATCTCATATCTCCACCAATAAATAGTAAATTCATAAAATTCCCCCGTTTCATATATATTCTATTTATTTTTTATAATTTTGTGATTAATTTATGTATTTTAACTACAAAAATTGATATATTTTTATAATTGTTATGGTATAATTTTTGATGGAGATGATAATTATGAATAAATTAGAAGAAAAATTAAGAAAGTATGCTAAATTATTATTAGATAAATGTTTAGTAATTGAAAATGATGGTCTATATATAAATATTAGTCCTGATGCATATGAATTTGCATATATAATATATGATGAAGCTTTATCACGTGGAATAGGTGATGTTGTATTAGATTTTAGAAGTGAAAATGTTAAATCGTCATTATTAAAATATAAAAGTGTTGATGAATTATATAAAAGTAAATATTTTGATAGAAGTATATTAGATGAATATACTAGAAAAAATTATGCATTTTTATTTTTAGAAGATTTTGAAGAAGTAGATAATAATTACAGTGAAGAAATTAAAAATAAAGAATTAGTTTTAGATCAATTTTCTAAGAAATCATGTAAATATTTTAGAAAATTAGAAGGATCTATGCAAATATCTTGGTGTATTGCATGTGTTGCTACAAAATCTTGGGCAGAAAAGATATTTCCAAGCGATGTAGATGCTTATTATAAATTATGGGATTTGATATTTGATATATGCTATATAAATGATGATGATCCAGCTGAAAGTTGGAATAAAGAAATAAGTAATAATATTAATCTATATAACAAATTAAATAATTTAAAAATTAAAACACTTCATTATACAAATAGTTTAGGTACTGATTTTTATGTTTCAATTTCAAAAAACACTAAATTTATGGGTAGTGGAGAAAAGTTACGTGGTGAAAAAAGTATGATAGTTAATTTACCTAGTTTTGAAATATTCACATCACCAATTAAAACTAGTGCATCTGGTATTGTTTATTCATCTAAACCATTAGTATATAATGGTAAAGTTATAGATAAATTTTATATAAAATTTGAAAATGGTAAAGTAGTTGATTATAATGCAGAAGATGGTTACGATACTTTAGATAGTATAATTAAAACAGATGAGGGAGCATCATATCTAGGTGAGGTTGCACTTGTTCCATATGATTCTAAAATATCAAAAACAAATATATGTTTTTATCATACATTATACGATGAAAATTCATCTTGTCATTTAGCTTTAGGTGATTCATTTCCTGATGCAATTGATGGATTTGATGTTGATAATGAAGATGATTATGAAAAATATGAGCTTAATAAATCAATAACACATGTAGATTTTATGATAGGTACTAAAGATTTAAATATAAGTGCGACTACATATGATAATAAAGAAATAGATATATTTAAAGATGGTAATTTTGTTATTTAATGTTATCTAGCTTTTGACTTATTTTATATCCAAAATACATTAATATAAAACCAATAATAGTATGTAATAAATTAAATGAATATGTAATTACGTTTACAAACATAGTAAAAACAGATGATGATATTAATCCAAGTATTATGAATTGGGTTAATATCTTCTTTTTATTAAATAAGTAATTCATAAGTTTAGATATATATATTACTCCTAATACTAGACCTATTAATAATGGTATAATAATATCTATATTTGATAATGTACTTTTTATATTAGTTAAATTGCTAATAAGATCTATAATAAGTGAATAGTATCCTATCATTACCATAAGTGCAGTTGCTGATACTCCAGGTACTACAGTTGCAAATGCATATGTAAATCCAACAAATATTAATATTAAAAAATTCTTTATATCAATATTAATTTCATATGATACTTTTTTTGTATTAATAAATGATAGGGATATAAGTATTAAAGCTATAATAATAGATATTATTATATATTTTTTATTAGATTTTATATCTATTTTTTCTAAAGTACTTCTAAATGTACCAATAATTAATCCTATAAATAACATCATAGTTGGTACATAGAACATTAAAATAGATAGTTTAACTACTTTACTGATAAGTATAATTGAAGTAATTATTCCTAGAAATATTGGAAAGATAAACTTTAAATTATTTTTAAAATCTTTAAAAAAATTAGATATTATATTTATACATTTATCATATAACCCCAGACTTATCGCTAACATACCACCACTAACTCCTGGTATTATTTGACCAATACCTATTATTAAACCTTTTATAAATAAAATAAAGTTATTCATAATTTTCACCTTATTAATAATATGCATATTTAGTAAAAAAAATATAATAAATATAGTAAAATAATAGTAACTAATTCAAAAAAATGATATAATATGGTTAGTTTGAGGTGAATAGTATATGCAATTAAGTATTAGTGAAGCTATTAAAATGGTTTTAATAACATTTATATGTTCTATAATACTTGTTCCATTTGTAAAAAAAATAGCAGAACATGTAGGGGCAGTTGATATACCAAATAAAAGAAAAGTTCATAAAGAGCTTATTCCAAGACTTGGTGGTCTTGCAATATTTTTATCGTTTTTACTTGGTTATATGTTGTTCGCTAAACAAAGTGTTCAAATGATTTCAATTTTAATTGGTAGTTTTGTTATTATTTTAACTGGTATTATGGATGATATAAAGCCATTACCTGCTAAATATAAATTTGCTGGACAACTTATTGCTGCATTAGTTGTGGTATTATATGGTGGTATTGTTTTAGATGAAGTAACTGCATTTGGTCTATATATAAAATTTAATCCAATAGTTGGTAAGTTGACTACAATATTTTTAATATTAGGTTGTATAAATTCAATCAATTTAATAGATGGATTAGATGGACTTGCTTCAGGTATTAGTTCTATATATTTTTTAACTATAGGTATTATTGCATTTGTACTTGGACAAAATACAGGACTAGATATATCTTTAACTTTTATAATGTTAGGTTCAACTTTAGGATTTTTAGTACATAATTTTTATCCAGCTAGAATATTTATGGGTGATTCTGGTTCTATGTTTTTAGGATTTATAATATCTGTAATAGCTCTTTTAGGATTTAAAAATGTTACTTTAACTTCATTAATTGTTCCACTTTTAATACTTGCTATACCAATACTTGATACATCTTTTGCAATTATAAGAAGATTACTTAAACATGAAAAAATATCAACTCCTGATAGAGAACATTTACATCATCAATTTTTAAATAAGAAAATATCACATAGAACAACAGTTATAATAATTTATATAATTGATATATTATTTGCTTTAGCTTCAATTATATATGTATTAAAAGATCCAGTATTAGGTAGAATTATATATATTATACTTTTGATAATTGTTTTATGGCTTGTACTTGGTACAAATATTATAAGTGAAAGAAAAATACTAAAAAGTTTTATTAATAAATTTAGAAAGGAAAAGTGATAATGGATTATGAACAAGCATTTAAGAGAAAAACTAAAAAATAAAAGAAATGAAATGATAAATATAAACAAACAAAACAAAAGTGATATTGAAATTTTAAATAAATATATATCACCAAAAAGAGTAATGACAAAAATATTATCATTTGCACTAATTTATATTATTATGATTATAATAATTTCGACAATAACAAAAGATATTTTAACTATGCAATCATTACTTAGAATTATTGGATTTCTAATTTCATATATTGTATCAAATAATATATCAAATATAATAACTGATAAAATTACTTATAAAAATTTATTAAAAAATATTAAATATAATGGTAAATTATTAGATATTAAAGATAGTAAATATTTAGATAAAATTTCACCTGAGATTATATTTCAAAAGGAAATAGAAATAGAAAACAATAATAATTTACTCAGAGTAATTTCTAAAGTTCAAAATAATGAAAATATACAAGTTAAGGATGAAAAAAAAGAATCACTATTAAATGACAAAAAAAGTATAAAAGTTTTATCTACTAAAAAAATATTAAAACAAAATTATAATAAAGTTAATAATGTAACTTCTAAAAAAAATAAAGTATTATTATGTATTTTATTAGGAATAATTGGTTTATTATTTGCAAATTCATTATTCTTACCCAATTTAGCATCTATTTTAATATATCCTTATTTTGCTACTATTTTTGTTGGCGCTGGTGTGATGCTTAATAATATTAAAAAATTAAGTCAAAAGAAGGCATTAGAATATATTAATTCTTCTTTAGATGAAGATAAACTTACTAAAGAAGAATTATCGGATGATAAAACAGATGAATTAGATTTAGAACTTAATAATGTAATAAATAGAATTTCTAACAATATGTGTAATCATGTAAAAGATGAAAATAATATATTGAATAATAATAAATTGAAAAAAGAAAATAATTATTCATATGAGACAAAACTAACAACAACAGAAGAAAATCATAAAACATTAAATAAATCATTGCAAAGAAAATTTTAATACACTAGAATTGTGTAATATATCAAAACAAATATTTGTCTATTAAATATAGGAAAGTAAAATAATAATTATATTAAAAAAGGGGAAATGTATATGGAAGCTATGGATGAAAAACAATATTGTATTGATTGGATAGAATATTATAAATTAGCACAAATTTATTTTAATCATTATGGTAATTTGAAAATGACGAGGGATTTTAGAACATCTGATGGAATAACGTATGATAAAAATGGTATAGATTTGGGTAAATGGGTATTGAAAAATCATAATATGTATATAAACAATATATTAGGTGATCAAAAAAATGTTATGCTTCAAAAAATTGGAATAGATTATACAGATAGTACTAATAATAAAGATTGGAATGAAATTTATAAATTAGCTAGACTATATTGTATTTATAGTGGAAAAAATAGTATACCATTAACATTTAAAACAAAAAATGGGTATGATTATGATAAAAATGGTATAGAAATAGGTAGATGGATAAATAACCAGAGAATTTTATATAAAAATAAATTATTAAGTGAAGAGCAAATACAATTACTTGAAAAAATTGGCTTTAGACCAAATATTAAAAGTAATAAAGGTTTTGGCAATGTAAAATATTAATCTTTACATTGTTTTTTTATAAGGTTTTCGTGGAACAAATTAAAAAAAATTTTAATAATTGATTGACTAAAAATTTGTCAAAATATATAATGAATTTGTATATGTAGGAAGGATTGATTTACATGAATGAATGGAAAGATTTTAATGAAGGAGTTTGGACTAAAGAAATAAACGTAAGTGATTTCATTCAAAAAAACTATAAAAATTATGATGGATCAGATGGAGGTGACGGATCTAGTTTTCTAGTGGGTGTTACTGATAGAACTAAAAAAGTATGGGACAAGTGTACTGATCTGTTAAAAGAAGAATTAAAAAAACATGTATTAGATATAGATGTTGATCATATGTCTGGAATAAATTCATTTGATGCTGGTTACATAGATAAAGATAATGAAGTAATAGTAGGATTACAAACAGATGCTCCTCTTAAGAGAATAGTAAATCCATACGGTGGTATACGTATGGTTTATCAAGAGTTAGATGCTTATGGATATAAATTAAATAAAGATGTAGATAAATATTTTAATGAATTTAGAAAGACTCATAATCAAGGTGTATTTGATGCATATTCAAATGATATTAGAAAAGCAAGACATGTTGGGTTACTAACAGGATTACCTGATGCATATGGTCGTGGTAGAATTATTGGTGACTATAGAAGAGTTGCACTTTATGGTATAGATTATTTAATGGAATGCAAGAAAAACGAATGGGACAACATATATCTTGGTGATATGACTGAAGATTTAATTAGAACACGTGAAGAGTTATCTATGCAATATCGTGCTTTACAAGATATAAAAGATATGGCACTAAAATATGGATATGATATGTCAAAGCCAGCTAAAAATTCACGTGAAGCAGTTCAATGGTTATATTTTGGATATTTAGCTGCAGTAAAAGAAAATAATGGGGCTGCAATGAGCTTAGGTCGTGTTGACGCATTTCTAGATATATACTTTGAAAGAGATTTAAAAAATGGTGTAATAACAGAAGAAGAAATTCAAGAATTAATTGATCAATTTGTAATTAAATTAAGATTAGTACGTCATTTAAGAACACCTGAATATGATGAATTATTCTCAGGAGATCCAACTTGGGTTACATGTTCAATAGGTGGTATTAATAAAGAAGGAAAATCTATGGTCACTAAAACTTCTTATAGAATTTTACATACTCTAACTAACCTAGATCCAGCACCAGAACCTAATATGACTGTTTTATGGAGTACAAAACTACCTGAGGCATTTAAAAAATATTGTGCAAAAATGAGTATTGCAACTGATGCTATTCAATATGAAAATGATGATTTGATGAGAGAAGTATATGGTGATGATTATGCGATCGCTTGTTGTGTATCTGCAATGAGAGTAGGACGTGATATGCAATTCTTTGGTGCTCGTTGTAATTTAGCTAAATCATTATTATATTCAATTAATGGTGGTATTGATGAAGTAAAATTTGAAAAAGTAATTGATGGATTTGAAATAATGGACGATGAAATACTAGACTATGAAAAGGTTAAAAAATCATATTTTAAAATGCTTGAACATGTTGCAGAAATATATTCTAATGCAATGAATGTTATACATTATATGCATGATAAATATGCTTATGAAGCTGGACAAATGGCACTTCATGATACCGATGTACATAGATATATGGCTTATGGAGTTGCTGGATTATCTGTTGCATGTGATTCTTTATCAGCAATTAAATATGCTAAAGTAAAACCAATTAGAAATGAAGATGGTATAGCTATTGATTTTGAAGTTATTGGTGATTATCCTAAATATGGTAATGATGATGATAGAGTAGATAATATTGCTAAAGAAATATTAGAAAAGATGCATTCAGAACTTGAAAAACATAAAACATATAGAAATGCTGAAGTTACAATGTCAGTACTTACTATAACTTCTAATGTAGTATATGGATCAAAGACTGGTGCAACACCTGATGGAAGAAAAGCTGGTGTTCCATTTGCTCCTGGTGCTAATCCAATGCATGAAAGAGATAAAAGTGGAGCAATTGCAAGTTTAAATTCTGTTGCAAAACTTGATTATGCAAATTGTTGTAAAGATGGTATATCTAATACTTTCTCAATAGTACCTGCTACATTAGGTGAAGAGGATAGTGAAAGAATTAAAAATTTAGTAACACTTATGGATGGATATTTTGTTCAAGGTGCACATCACTTAAATGTAAATGTATTAAATCGTGAAACTTTAATAGATGCTATGAATAATCCAGATAAATATCCATTACTAACAATAAGAGTATCTGGTTATGCAGTAAGATTCAATAGATTAACAAAGAAACAACAACAAGAAGTAATATCTAGAACATTCCATGAAAAGATGTAATTAAATGGTTGGATATATAAATAAAATTGAATCTATGGGATTAGTTGATGGACCTGGTATTCGTACAGTTATATTTATGCAAGGATGTAATTTAAGATGTATATTCTGTCATAATCCCGAATCATGGAATAAAAATATTAACGAAAAATATACTCCAATTGAATTAGTAAATAAAATTAAAAGATTTAAACCTTACTATGGTAGAGATGGTGGAGTAACATTTTCTGGTGGAGAACCACTTGTACAAACTGAATTTTTAATTGAAACATGTAAATTATTAAAAGAAGAAGGTATTAATATTTGCCTTGATACTGCAGGCGTTGGATGTACAAATTATGAAATACTTGATTATGTTGATTTAATTATACTTGATATTAAACATATAACTAAAGAAGGATATAAATATATTACTGGGTTGGAATTAGATGAATTTAATACATTTTTGAGTGAAGTAATTAAAAGAAATAAAAAATTATGGTTAAGACAAGTTATAGTTCCTGGAATAAATGATAATATAGAATATATAAATAAATTGAAAGAATATACTAAAGTTATTCCTAATGTATTAAAAAAAGAATTATTACCTTATCATACAATGGGTGTATCAAAATATAAAGGTCTTAATATTCCATATAGATTACTAAATGTTGATAGTATGGATAAATTAAAATGTGAAGAGTTAGAAAAAATATGGAACAACTAATAAATGCGAATATAAACACAATAACTGTAAAATAATTCTAAAATTTGTATAATTCACTTGTACTTTCCAAATTTTTTTGATAATATGAGATTGTAATAAAAAAGGTAGGTCCTCTCCATAAAAGAACATGTGCAAACATATGTTCGATATGGGGGGGGTCATAAAATTTTTATAAGACCTTAAAAGCTTACCTTAAATAAGGTAGGTGTTTTATTTGGATAAGAATAAAAGAAAGGTAACAACAATAGTAACGACATTAATAGCGATAGTATTACTATTAATAAGTATAACATATGCATACATGTCAGCAACAAAAGTAACAACAAAGAATTCAGTACAAGCAGGAACATTATTAATTAATTATGAAGATGATAAATTAAATACAGTAAATTTAAGTAATATACAACCAATATATGATAAAGATATAAAGACTAAAGCTAATAAAATATCATTTAAAGTAAACAATACAGGAACAGCTAAAGCTTATGTAGATATCAATATAACAGATATTAACCTACCTAGTGAGTTAGCAGATTTAGAGTTTAAATGGGCACTATATTCTGGTGATGAAAAAATAAGTAATGGTAATTTCAGAAATGTATTAGATAATAAATTACTTCTAATCAACAACGAAGAAATAGAATCAACTAAAAATAAAAGTTATGATTTATATATCTGGATAAGTGAATCAGAATTAGATCAATCAGATATGATGAATAAAACATTTTCTGCTAAAATAACAGTAGTAGGACATCAAAATAAACAAGCAGAATTACTTTCAAAAGTAATTAAAGATAATAATGAACCTAGTACACAAAAACCTGATTTCAACAAAACATCAGAAACAGATGACGGATTAATACAAGATATAGATAAAGATGGAGAAACTTATTATTTTAGAGGAGCAGTAGAATACAATTATTTAAAAATAGAAGGATTAACATGGCCTGATGATTCAGAGACAGGATATCTAATACCTGGTAGTAAATTATTGATAGTATTTCCTACAAAAAATGAGGCAGAAAATACTTGTAATTCATCATATTCACAATATGGATATCAATCAATAGATGAATGTAAAAATGAGATAAAGGAAGTAGGAGCACAACCAGGTGAATATATGTTATTTAGGGTAGTAAGAATTAATGGGGATAGAACTATTAGAATTATAGCTGATGGATCAATTGGTAAGAGTTCGTTTAATGTACCATCTAATGAAGAAAAGTATGTAGGGTATACATATAATAACAGTAAACCAAATATTCAAGATGGTGATTCTTCTACAATAAAGGAATATTTAGATAATTGGTATGACGAAAATATGACAAATTATAATAAGATATTCGCATATACAAGATATTGTAACGATACAACAACAGGACATATAAATAGTAGTGGATATTTATATTATGGAGCATATGATAGATTAGATGTCGATAATAATGGTGCTAATCCACAACCTACATATATATGTCCAAACACAGATAAATTATATGGAGGAGAATATGATTTAAAAATAGGATTATTATCAGCAGATGAAGTATCATTTGCAGGTGGAAAATATAATTCAATTAATCAAAATTATTATCTATTTGGTAAGAGTGGTTGGAGATTTCTTGGATCACCTAATTATTTTACAGGTAGTAATTCTAGTGAGTTTAGTATAAATGGATATGGTGGTTTAGGTATTAATAATATTAAAAATGAAAATTCAGTTATACCAGTCTTAAATCTACGTGCTGACACACCATTTATACAAGGTGATGGAACAAAGAACTCACCGTACATCGTAAGTGTAAATAATTAAATTTATTAAAATAAAAAAAAGATACTGTCTAAAATTAAGTAATTAATTTTAGACAGTACCATTTTTTTAATTACCTTCATTGTTATTTTTTTCAAGTAATAACTTTAGTAAAGGTTTAACAACAAATCTATTACGTACACAAGGTGTTCTCATAGTATTACTTAAGTTTCTATTATATAAGCATCCTCCTAAACAAATAGGAAGAAAAGGGCATTCTTTACACTCTTCAAGTGCATATTTGAAATTATGATATTTTTCGGTATCATTTTTATCTACTGATGAAAAGTCTTGAACACAAGCATGGGTAGTACCATCTGGAGCTATAACCACTGCATTTGATTTAGAAGCTAAACACCCATTAAATTTAGCTTTAGGAAATAAATCTTTAAGTGTAATTTTATTATTTGAATTAAGTAATGCTTTAAAAACATCGTAAAAGAAATCTTCTTTTTCAAAATCTTTAATATAGCTGTCAGCCATTTCATGTTCTGGTGGGAATAAGTAAGTAGGAAATAAATGAAGATTATCAAATTGCATTAAGTCAGATATAGAATCTAAAATTTTAGAAAAACTATCTTTATTGTGATTATCTAAATGTATTCTTAAATTAACATATACACCAGATTTTAATAGTTCCAATATTCCATCATGCGTTTTTTTAAAAGCACTTTCTCCATTTAAACTAACATTCTTTCTACGATTATGTTCTTCTTCTACTCCATCAATAGTAATATGCGCTGATTCTAAATGCCATTTATTAGTCATATGCGATATAAGATTTTTTGTAAGTAAGGTTCCATTAGTTGTAATTGATGAACTCCAGTTGTTATTTTTTAACTTATTCATGGATATTAACTTATCAATTATTTCATCAATTTTGTTAACACATAACAATGGCTCACCACCATACCAATCTAGTACACATTTTGAGTTTTCATCTATATTTTTTGCTAAAAAATCTATAATTTTTTCGTTTGACTCTTTAGTTATGGACTTCTTGCAATAATTTTCTTCGTAACAATAAAAACATTTAGCATTACAAGCTGTAGTAGGAATTATAGTAAAGAAATTAAGATTATTTTTTTTAGCAATTTCGATATTAGAAATAAATTTTTCATACTCATTAATATTATTTGGTACAATAAATCCATTTTCGGCTAGAATATGTTTTTCATCTTCTTTACTGCTTAGCATATCATAATCTTCATCTATTATTACTACTGCTGAAGAAGCACTATTAAAAATAGCTTTTTTATTAAATTGACATACCTCAATATTATACATTGATTCTTTATAAGGTATATCATCTACCAAATTATACTTGTTTTTACTTTCTCTACATATTTCCATTTTATACCTTCTTTCTAGTAACTATTAATCCATGATTTGATGTTCCAAGTATTGATTTATTACGACATATTTTTAAATGATATCTCATCCAAATATCAAACTCAGCATCAGTCATTTGATTAATAGTATTTTGAAAAGCAATACTTTGTCCATCTGTTGCTAAATGGTCAATAATTTCTAATTTATTATTTATTAAAATTTTTTCAATTTCAGAAGGATCATGAAAATAATTATCAGTCCAAAAGCAATATGGGCTATTAAACTCAATACAATGATTATCGATAATTTTATCCACTAATTCATTTGAAATCCTGTTTATATCACCTCTAATTGCACATGGAAAAACTGAAAATGGACTTATATAAGAAAACATAATAATACCATTAGGTTTTACAACTCTAATACATTCTTTTATACATTGATTTTGGTCAGAATTATTTAAAAGATGATATAAAGGACCCATGCAAAGCACAATATCAAAGCTATTATCTTTAAAAGTAGATAAATTTAATGCATTACAAACCATTGTTTTAATATTAATATTTTTTTGTTTAATTATTTCATTAAGACGGTTAATGTGTTTTGGTACTAAATCAATAGAAGTTACATCCAAATTATGTTCCTTTAAATATAAAGAATAAATACCAACACCACACCCGACATCTAAACATTTCATTCCTGAAAAACAATATTTATCTAAAGTATTTATAGTTGTTAAATATTCTACTCTACGTGAAAGTGTACTTTGTAGTCTATTTTCTTCGTCAATTTCCTTATATGATTCTATTAAATCCAATATTATACATCTTCTTTCTAAGAGTAACTTTCTATAAATTATTCATTTCATCAGCTGCTCTTTTTATTAAATCATTTATAGCACCCTTAACTGATGTGCAGGCATGATCTTTTCCATAAGTAAATGCTCTATATTTGCAGCCTCCTTGACATAGAGGAAGTAATTTACAATTATTACATTTTTCATCCTTAATATATGGGTTAGCAAAAACTTTAGATATTTCACTATTTGTTCTACCAGTAAAAACGTTACCACTCGCATATTCTTCATGTCCTAATAATCTATGGCAATCAAAAATATTACCTGATGAATCTATTGTAAGCGATGATTTACATCCTCCATAACAACTAGTTGGAATAGGTGTTAAATAATATTTTCTTAAAATAGCATCGTATTTTGTTCCTTCTTCAACTCTTTTATCGTAATTTCCAAAACTGCAATAATCTTTTTCTGCATCTAATAGTTCAATTAAAGGATGTTTTCTTTGATTTTTAAATTCATCTGTAATTGAAGGTATGTCTTTTGAATCAATAGGTGCTAGATAAACAAAAAAGTTTTTATCTGATCCAAATCTGTCTTTTAGATAATCAACTGTTTTAATTGCTTTATCATTTTCTAGTGGATTAAAATTAATTCTAATTCTTACGTTTATATTATTATCCAAACATCTTTGAATATTATTCATTACAAGTTCAAATGGATTATCTATATTATAGTAATTCTTTATTTCATTATATTCATTATATAACGCATCAATAGTTATTTGAATAATCTTTACATTCCATTCATTTACTGCTTTTTTAACAATTTCATCGTTTAATAAAGATCCATTTGTTATAATTTTTGAATCAAATTTAACTCCATTTTTATGAAGTTTATCAACAATTAATGAAATTATTTTAGGTTCTAAAAGCGGCTCTCCACCAAACCATTGAATGACAAGATGTTCATCATCATGATTAGCGATAATATAATCTGCTACAGCCTCAGCTGTTTTTTTAGTCATTTTCTTTTGTTTTACACCTTTTTCAAAGCAATAATAACAACGTGCATTACAGCCTGTAGTTGGACATATAATATAATAAGTTGGAGAAGTTTTATTTGCTTCCAACGTCATACATCTTAATGATTCCAAATATGAAAGTTCATCATAATCATCATCAATTAAAAATCCCATTTCATGCAAAGATGAAACTTCTTCAGGATATTTTTCATAATCATTTTTTTCAAAAATTGACTCGTACATATTTTTTTCTAATTCAACCATTGAAGTAGAAAAAGTAGAATAGAGTAAAACTGTATCAGGAGTTTTTCCCTTTTGTGATATTATAAACTTAGATTTTTTCATATATTACTACTCCTTATTATATAAATAAATATTGTGTTGGTATAAGCACATACCAACACAATATATTGTTTGTTTGTGCCAATTATAATATATAATTAGCCATCACTACAATGACATAAACAACTACTTGCCATTTCATTAGCTACGAATTTTTCAGAAGCAGCTGTTTCAAGTTCTTTTGAAGCAATTTCTTGAGAAACTTCTCTAATTATTTTCATAACTTCACCTCCTTGATAAGGTCAATAAATATTTGTCATGACACCTAAAGTATAGCAAACACTTTATCATTTGTCAATAAATAGTACAATAAATTCTATTCTTAAATTTTATAAAAATACCAAAAATATAGTATTTTATTAATATATATTTAATTCAAAAAATGATCGTATATTGACATAATTTTGTCTTTAATATATAATTGAGTTGTTAGAATTCATAGTAAATAAAGGGAGATGTTTAATAATGTTATTAGGAATTTTAGTATTAGTTTTAGGGTTAATATCACTTATAGAAGTAATATTTCCAACTATTGCATTTACATTTTGGTTTTATGTATCAGTAATTATATTTGTATGTGGATTATATAAGATAATAATTGAAGAAAAAATTACTATAATTAATGCAATAATAACTATATTAGGTTTATTATTTTCATTAGTTAATTTAGATATATTACCACCATATTTAATAAATGCAATAATACCTATTTTAATTATTATATTAGGTGTAACTATAATATATAATACATCATCATTGAAAAAGCCATATTCACGTAATAATAAATCTAAAAGATATAATGCAATATTATCTGATAATATAGAAAAGATTAAAACATTAGATAAATCTGATATTGAAAGTTATACTGTATTTGGTAATCTAAAATTAGATTTAAGTGATTTAGAAATAGAAGATGATATAAATATGATTGTCTATACAATATTTGGTGAAAGTACAATTATTGCATCAGACAAATATAATATAGATCTTACATCTACTGCGGTATTAGGTGAAAATATTAAGAAATTTGATATAGAAGATAGTAAAAATAAAAAGACTATATATATTAATTGTATATCTATATTTGGTGGAGCAAAGATAACAAAAAATGATAAAGCAAAGAATAAATAATAATACAGATTTAAAAACATATTTAAATAATATATTAAATAAAAGTAAAAATAATCTAAAAACATTATGTGAAAATGATTTTATAATAGTTAATAAAATACCAATAAAGAGATTAGACTATAAATTACATATTGGTGATGAAATAATAATAAAAGATAAATATATAAAAGATAAAAAATATAATAAATTAATAGAAATAATATATGAAGATAAAGATATTATAGTTGTAAATAAACCTAGTGGATTACTTAGTATATCAGATAATAAGAAACATTACTCATTATATAATATAGTATCTAATTATATTAAAATTAAAAATAAAAACAATAAAATATTTGTTATACATAGATTAGATAGAGATACTAGTGGAATCATAATGTTTGCAAAAAGTGAAAAAATAAAGAGATTATATCAAGATAAGTTTCAAAAGCTTGTTAAATTGCGTGAGTATATTGCAATTGTTGATGGAATACTAGATAAAACTGGAGTAATAAACAAGAATTTAATAGAAGATAAAACAACATTTGTACATATAAGTAACAGTAAAAATTCAAAACAAGCCATAACACATTATGATCCTATTAAGCATAATAAAAAATATTCTATGATAAAAGTAAAAATATCAACTGGAAGAAAAAATCAAATCAGAGTACATTTATCAAGTATAGGTAATCCTGTTGTAGGTGATAAGAAATATGCATCAAGAAGTAATCCAATAAAAAGATTAGGATTACATGCAAATAGATTAGAAATAATAAATCCTATTAACAATAAACTTATGATATTTGAAAGTGATATACCAAATATTTTTTATAAAATATTTAAGGAGAAAGATTAAGTATGAACAATATATTTAATTATACTAGAGAAAAATTAGTTAAGTATTTTGACAGTATTGGTGAGAAAAAATATAAAGCTGTACAAGTATTAGAATATTTATATCAAAAAAAGAATTTTAATATAGATAATATATCTAATATTAAAAAAGATACAGTAGAGAAAATAAATAAAGATTTTACATTTGATATGATACAAATATCTGATATTAAACATGGTGAAGATGTAGTTAAATACTTATTTAAATTATTAGATGGTGATTATATTGAAGCAGTTTTAATGAAGCATAATTATGGAAATAGTCTTTGTATATCAACTCAAGTAGGTTGTAATATGGGATGTAAGTTTTGTGAAAGTGGAAGATTAAAAAAAGTTAGAAATTTAGATACTTATGAGATGGTTGAACAAATACTTTTAGTTGAAAAAAATGATAATATTAGAATTAGTCATGTTGTATTAATGGGAATTGGTGAACCATTTGATAATTATGATAATGTTATAAATTTTATTAAAATAATAAATGATGATAAAGCACTTGCAATAGGATCTAGGCATATAACGGTATCTACTTGTGGCATTGTACCTAAGATACTTGAGTTTGCTAAATTGGGAATACAAGTTAATTTAGCTATTAGTCTACATGCTCCTACTGATGAATTAAGAAATAAATTAATGCCTATTAATAAAGTATATAATTTAGAATTATTAATAGATACATTAAAAAAATATATTAAACTAACAAATAGAAGAGTAACATTTGAATATATTTTATTAAATAATATAAATGATACTGAGGAATGTGCTTATAATTTATGTAAATTAATAAGTGGTATGAACGCATATGTCAATTTAATTCCATATAATGAAACACAAAATTTTAATTTTAAGCGTAGTAGTACTAGTAATATTACTGCATTTTATGATATACTTAAGAAGAACGGTATAAATGTAACTATAAGAAGAGAATTTGGCGGATTAATTGATGCAGCTTGTGGACAATTAAGAGCAAATAAAGGTGGGAATAATTCATGAAAGCATATTATATAACAGATACTGGAAAAGTAAGAGATCACAATGAGGATAGTGTAACTATTGTAAAAAATGATGCTGGAGAAGTTTTGATGGCTGTTGCTGATGGAATGGGTGGCCATAAAGCAGGTGAAGTTGCATCATCTATAGCAATAACACACTTAGGAACTAGATTTACTTCTATGTCGACTATTGGTAATAAACAAGATGCAATAAACTGGATTAAAGATACTGTAAATGAAGTAAATGCATTAATATTTAAACATACTAATGAACATCCTGAAAGTAAAGGTATGGGTACAACCTTAGTTGTTACAGTTGTTACTCCAGAATTTATTTTAATGGGTAACATTGGAGATTCTTCTGGCTTTGTAATAAAAGAAGATAAGATACATAAAATAACACAAGATCATACACTTGTTAATCTACTTGTTAAGACTGGAGAGTTAACTGTTGAACAAGCTAAAAATCATCCTAAGAAAAATGTTTTGATGAAAGCATTAGGCGCGAATGAAATAGTAGAGTTAGATATATTTGATGTAGATCCAAATTTACAGGCAATTCTTTTATGTAGTGATGGACTTACTAATATGTTATCATTTGAACAAATTGAAAAAGTATTAACTGATAATGAACTTGATATTGAACAAAGAGTAATGAAACTTGTTAGAAAAAGTAATGCAAGAGGTGGCCTTGACAATATATCTATTGCATATTTAGAAAAAGAAAGTGGTGAAAAGAGTGATAGTTAAAGGACAAAAAATCAATGATAGATATCAGATAATAAAGACTATCGGAGAAGGTGGTATGGCAAATGTTTATTTGGCATATGATACAATATTAGATAGAAACGTTGCTGTAAAAGTTTTACGTGGTGATTTATCTGGAGATGAAAAATTTGTTAGACGTTTTCAACGTGAAGCTCTATCATCAAGTAGTTTATCACATCCAAATATCGTAGAAACTTATGATGTTGGTGAAGATGATGGAATGTACTATATTGTAATGGAATATATTGAAGGTAAAACTCTAAAACAATTAATTAAAAAACGAGGAGCACTTACATTATCTGAAGTAGTTGATATTATGCTTCAACTTACTGATGGTATATCACATGCTCATGATTCGTACATTATACATAGAGATATAAAACCACAAAATATTATGATAATGGAAAATGGTCTTGTTAAAATAACAGATTTTGGTATTGCAATGGCTATGAATGCTACTCAACTAACACAAACAAATTCAGTTATGGGATCAGTACATTACTTACCACCAGAACAAGCAACTGGAAAAGGAAGTAGTGTTAAAAGTGATATATATTCACTTGGTATTTTAATGTATGAATTACTTACTGGAACATTACCATTTAAGGGTGAAAATGCAGTAGAAATAGCTCTTAAACAAATGAAAGAACCACTACCTGATGTTACACTTTATAACCCTGAAATACCTATGTCAATAGAAAATATATTATTGAAAGCTACTGCAAAAAATCCAAAGAATAGATATCAAGATGCTAGAAGTATGCATGAAGATTTAGAAACTTGTTTAGATAAAAATAGAAAAGATGAAGCTAGAGTAGTTTATAAATATAAAGAAAATGATCTTGATGATACTAAGATAATGGAAAAAATTGAAGATTTAGAAACTATTGATGATGATGTTAAAGAAATAGCAACTAAAGTTGATGAAGAAGAAAATGATGAAAAAGAAAGTAAAAAAGATAAAAGAAAGAAAAAGATTGCTCTTATTATATCTTTAATAATCATTGGAGTTATGTTAATTGCTGGTGGTATATTTGCATTTGTTACTAATTCTAATAATAAAGTAATAACTATTCCTGATGTAAGTGGTATGGACGTTGCTAAAGCTGAGAAAAAATTAGAAAAGTTAGGACTTGTAGTCAATTTAAAAACAGAAAAAATAGAAAGTGATGAATATAGTGAGGGTGAAGTTGTAAAGACATCTCCTGCTATAGGTAGAAGTGTTAAAAAAGGTACTAAGATAACGCTTTATGAATCAAGTGGAACAAATGATGTTGAAATAGAAAATTATATTGGTAAAAATTACTTAGAAGAAAAAGTTAGACTGGAAGAAGTTGAAGGATTGACAGTAATAATTGAAAAGAAATCAGTAGATAACGTTAGTGAAGACGATGAAAATATAATTATCGATCAAAATCCAAAAGCAGGTGCTAAACTATCTAAAGGTGGTACTATAACATTGTATATACCTAATATGGATTTGTATCCTGATATGGTTGGTGAAGCATGGACTAGAGAAGATGTTGAAGAATTTGCAACTAAATACAATCTAAATCTTACAGTAAATGAAAAAGAATCAACTACTGCAACAGAAGGTACAGTTATATGGCAAAGTAGACGTTCTGGTAGTGCGATAAGTGAAGGAGCAAGTTTCTCTGTTACAATTGCTAAAGCTAAGAAAGAAGTACAAGAACAACCAGAAGATAATAATCAAAATAATAATTCATCTGGTGGTAGTATAATTGAAGATAATACAACTAAAGATAACGAAAATAAAGGAAATCAATCAGAAAATACTGATGATACACAATCAGGAGAAAAATCTTAACAATGATTAAAGATGGAATAATAACAAAATGTATTAGTAATTTATATACTGTAAAAATAGATGATAAATATATTGAAGTAAAACCAAGAGGGAATTTGAGATGTAAAAATATCTCTCCCTTAGTTGGTGATAAGGTTATGGTTGATTTAGATAAAAAAGTTATTGATGAAATTTTGGAAAGAAAAAATTTTCTTATAAGGCCTCCACTAGCTAATATAGATCAAGTAGTAATAGTAACTAGTTTAAAAAAACCTGATTATTCAAGTTTATTACTAGATAAGATGATTGCTATATTAGAGTATAATAATATTAAACCTATAATTTGTTTTACTAAACTGGATTTATGTAGTAAAAATGAAATGAAAGAGTTTAAAAAAATAATGGATTATTATAAGAAAATTGGTTATAAAGTAATAACTAATAAGAAAAAATTAGTATTTAAATATATTTTTAAAGATAAATTAACAGTTTTTTCTGGACAAAGTGGTGCAGGGAAATCAACACTATTAAACAAAATAGATAAAAGATTATCGTTAAAGACTGATGAAATAAGTAAGTCATTAAATAGAGGTAAACATACTACAAGACATGTTGAACTATTTAATATAAATAATGGACTTGTATCTGATACACCTGGTTTTTCATCATTAGATTTATCTAATATAGATAAATCTAAGTTAAAAGATTTATTTATTGAGATAAGTAAATATGGTGATACATGTGTATATAAAGATTGTACCCATACAAAAGAAAAAGAATGTAATATTAAAAAATTAGTTAATGATGGTACAATTTTAAAAAGTAGATATGAATCGTACTTAAACCTAATAAATGATGCGGGTAAGAAAGTTAAGTGATATATTTTGTTAATTTATGTATACTTGTACATAAAAAATATATAATTCAAACAAATAGTATTAACATAATTAATATGTTCTGATAAAATACGAAATATTTAGAAAGAGGGATTTTTGGAAATGGAAAAAAAGATTGTTAATAATTTACAAGTTAATAATGTAAAAGAAAATGTTAAATTACAAAGAAAACCAATAATGGAAGGAAAATTAACAGGTTATCCATCAATTGATAAACCTTGGTTAAAATATTATGATAAAAAATTATTAGATTCTGATATACCTAGAGATACATTATATGGTTATGTATATTCACAAAATAAAGATTATTTAGATTCTGTAGTATTTAATTATTTTGATACAAAAATTACTTATAGAGAATTATTTGATCAAGTAGATAAGATAGCAAAAGGATTAGTATCATTAGGTATAAAAAAGGGGGATATGGTAACTATTGGTATGGCTAGTACACCAGAAGCTTATTACTCTTTATATGCAGTTAATAAGATTGGAGCTGTTGCAGATATAATAGATATGTTTGGTAATACGGTAGAAAATCTAAGAAAGTGCTTAAATGAAACTAATTCAAAGTATTTATTAATTAATGATTTGGTATTGAATAATGTAATGGATATAATTGATAAGACTAATGTTGAAAAAATAGTTACAGCTAGAATTGATCAATCATTACCATTTAGATTACCAGACCTTCCTGATATTAAATTTAAGTCAAATAATATGTTAATGAACTGGGAAGATTTTATTGAAAATGGTAAAAATGAAACATATACCGATTCATCATATGTTCCAAACGATTTAGTTGTATTAGAACATACTGGAGGAACATCTGGATTTCCTAAAGGTTGTATGCTAACAAATGATGGTTTAAATGGACAAGTTTGGCAATTATCTAATTCACCTCTTCAATTTAAACGTGGAGAAGTTTGGTTAGGATTGATGCCTATATTTGCATCATTTGGATTAATGGGTGGACATTTAGCAATATCTCAAGGATTAGAATCTGTTTTAGTACCATTTTATGAACCACAAAAATTTGTTGATTTACTAGAAAAATATAAACCAGATAGATATGCTTGTAGTCCTGCATATTTAGAAGCACTATTAAATGATCCAAGAGCACAAAGTCTAGATGTCAAAAATATGAAAAATCCATTAATTGGTGGAGATACATTAAATTCTAAAACTGAAAAAGCTATTAATAATCTTCTTAAAAATGGTGGAAATAATACAATTGTAAATCAAGGATATTCTTTAACAGAATGTTCAGCAGGTAGTACTTGTAACATGGGTAAGGGTATAAACAAAAAAAGAAGTGTTGGTATACCTCTATCAAAAATAAACTGTAAAATTGTTAATCCTGATACATTAGAAGAATTAGGATATAATGAATATGGTGAAATATGTTTAAATGGTACTAATGTAATGATGGGTTACTATAATAAAGTAAAAGAAACTAATGATTCACTTAAAATTCATAGTGATGGTAAATTATGGTTACATACCGGTGATGTTGGTAAAATAGATGAAGATGGATTTTTATATCTAACTGATAGAATAAAAAGAATAATTATTAGAAATGATGGTTGTAAAGTATATCCTTCATTTATTGAACAAGAAATATTAAATCATCCTGATGTATTATATTGTTCAGTAGTTGGAGTTAGAGATTATAACTTTGTACAAGGTGAATTACCTTATGCATATGTTGTATTAAATGATCAAAGACAAAAAAGTATAGAAGAAATCAAAAAGGAAATAAATGATTTATGCGTTAAAAATTTACCATTATATAGTATACCAATTAATTATGATTTTGTTGATTCTTTAAAGAAAACAAAAGTAGGTAAAGTTGATTGTATAACACTTAAGAGTGATGCAGAACAAAAAATTAAATCAAAAAAATTAGTAAATAGATAAATAAAGATATAATAAATTAAATTTATAAAGGTACTTAATGGTATCTTTTTTATTATATAAAGTTTAATAAAAAGTATTTACCTTTTACAATTTTAATGATATACTCTTATTGTGTATTTGAAAAACCCCCATCAAAAATTGAAAAAAATAATGGGGTTTTTCAACAAAAGGAGTGTTAAGATGTTGTATAAAAGAAAAGAAATTATAAAGAAATATGGTACGTGGTATAATTTAGAAAAAGCTATTAAAAATAAAGAAATATTTAAATTAGCTAATGGGATTTATTCAGATAAAGATATTGTAGATCCTATGGCAGTAGTTTGTAAGAAATATTCTAGTGCAATCATTACGATGGATTCAGCTTTTTATTATTATGATTTAACAGATGTAATTCCAACAAAGACTTATATTGCAACTAATAGAAACACAGATACTATTAATAAAGAGAACATTGTTCAAATAAAAGTACCTAAAGAAAAATTAAATCAAGGAGCTGAAGTAGTTACAGTTGATTCACTTGAAGTTAGAATCTATAATAGAGAACGACTTTTAGTTGAATTAATAAGAAAAAGAAATCAAATACCATTTGATTATTATAAAGAATTGATTACAAATTATCGAAAAATTGCTGATGAACTAGATATGCGAAAAATAGAAGAATATATTGCTTTATATAAAAATGAGGTTAATTTAGGAAATGCTTTATTAAGAGAGGTGTTTTAGTGGACTTAGAAGATTTTGTTAGAAAATATATTAAAGAAGGATATACTTTAAATGATGCTAGATCTAAAGTTTCTCAAGATGTTATATTGATTAAGATTGCTAAAAGCAATTTTAAAAATCATATAACAATCAAAGGTGGAGTTGTTATGCATAATATGTCTAATTCTGTTCGTAGAGCTACAAGAGATTTAGATTTAGACTTTATTAAGTATTCATTAGATGATGATTCAATAAGAAATTTTATATCCAAATTAAACTTGGTAAATGATAACATAAAAATAGAAATAATTGATAAAATAACTGAACTTCATCATCAAGATTATGATGGTAAAAGAGTTGTTATAAAAATAACTGATGATAATAATTATAGTATAACTACTAAGATGGATATAGGTGTTCATAAACTATTTGATTTAAAACAAGAAGAATATTATTTTGATTTTGATATTATTAATAATGGTGTAAATCTTCTTATAAATTCAGTTGAGCAAATATTCTCTGAAAAATTAAAATCTTTATTAAAACTTGGATTTAGGTCGACTAGGTATAAAGATTTATTTGATTTTTATTATTTGATAACTAATGATAAATTAGATAAAAGAAAATTATTAAAAACTATTAAGATTCTTATATTTGATGATAATAATATGTATGAAAATAATTTAAATGATATTTATAATAGATTAAAACATACTCTTAATTTTAAAATTTATAAAGATAATTTAAATAATCCTAAATATAATTGGCTTGATATTTCACTTGATGAAGCTATTAAAGTAGTATTAGATTTTATTTTAAAATTAGAAACAGAAGTAGTAAAAGTTTAAAATATTTTGATTAAAGTATTTTTAATAATGATCAAATATATAAATAATATTTAACTAATATTCAAAAATAAATTATAAATTAATCTCCAGTTTTATTGAGATTTTTTTTAATAATTAGGTTGCGAACATTATAGACAGTATGTTATTTATTTAAATAATAACTCAAAAAAAACAAGTTTTTTTAGTAGTGCATGACAAAATGAGTCACCGAAAAG
>CANRKE010000003.1 GCA_947631135.1 uncultured Bacilli bacterium
TGAAGATGAGGTACTTAAGTATGCTCCTAAACATGAATTTAGTGTAAGAAATAATAATAACAAAGAAATATATTTAAGTTTTAAATTAACCAATTTAAATATTGATAAAGAAATATATAATGATAGTAATTTAAGATATAGTTTGTATCATAATGATGAAAAAATTGGAGTTGGATCATTTGAAGCATATGATGAAAAAACAAAAGAATTAACACTTTTAACAAACATAAAACAAAATGCGTCATCAGAAGAAAGTTACCAATTATATATTTGGATAAGAGATAATGGAGGAAATCAAAATCATTTTCTAAATATAAATTTAGATGGAAAAATAAAAGTAGAAGGATATGATAAAGAATTACCAACATTAGCTAGTGCGATATTAGGTAAGAATAATAAAAACGTAATAACTGAAACACCAGATTTCAGTAAAGTTGCAGTATCACAAGAATATTATGATACATTAACAGAAAGTACTAATCCAAAACAATCACAAGCAATTGTTGAAAATGGATTATACCAAGATGAAGACGCAGATGGAAAAACATATTACTATAGAGGAAATGTAGAGAATAACTATGTAAAGGTACCTGGACTTAAATGGACTAATGACGATGGTGAATATCACAAAAAAGGAGAGGATATGTTATTTAGAATAGTAAGAATAAATGGAGATGGAACAATAAGAATAATAGCGAATGGTTCTATTGGAAAAAGTAAATTTAATGAACAAATAGATGTTGAAAAAGCTGTTGGATATACATACGACAACAATAAAACGTGTACAAAAAATAGTATATGTAATGGAAGTGAAGGAACACCATCAACCATAAAATCATTCTTAGATGATTGGTATCAAAATAATTTATTAGAATATGACTTATTATTTGCTAGTACAAGGTATTGTAATGATACAACAACTAGCGATATAAGTAGTAATAGATTATATTATGGATCATACGGGAGAATAGTTTCAAACAAAACACCAAGTTATATATGTCCAAATACAGATAAATTATATGGAGGAGAATATAATTTAAAGATAGGATTATTATCTGCAGATGAAGCAGTATTTGCTGGTGGGAAATATGTAACAAATAACCACAATTATTATTTATTTGGAAATTCTTATTGGAAGTTGCTGGGATCACCTAGCCAGTATATCAAAGGTAATCATGCATATGAATTAGTCATGGATGAAAATGGTATGCTCAATGGCTACAGTGTTTACAATGTTTCCGGTTCAGCAGTACCTGTTTTAAATTTAAAGGCTCAAACACTATATGTAAGCGGGAATGGAACGAAGGACGATCCATACATTTTAAAATAAAATTTATAAAAATATCATAATATTAAATGTTGTGGTATTTTTGCGCTTATTAAGAAATAAAAAATTGTAAAATAAGCCAATATAGATTATCATCAAAATAATATTTATTGAATATAATTAAAAAATAAATTAAAAATGTTAACATTTTAATATATTTTTGGTAAAATATAGATATTGAAAAAGGACGTGAAGTTATGAAAAAGTTTGAAAGTTTAGAAAATCAAAATATTTCTTTGAATGAAGATAAAATATCTGAATATTGGGATAAGATAAATATTTTAGATGAAAGTATTAAATTGCGTAAAGATAGTAAAAATTTTGTATTCTATGATGGACCTGCAACAGCAAATAATATGCCTAAAATTCATCATATGCTTGCTAAAATATTAAAGGATACATTCTGTAAATATAAAACTATGAAAGGGTATAAAGTTCTTAGAAAAGCTGGTTGGGATACACAAGGATTGCCAGTTGAACTAGAAGTAGAAAAGGAATTAGGTTTTACAAATAAAGGTCAAATAGAAGAATATGGAATAGAAGCTTTTAATAAAAAATGTAGAGAAAGTGTTTGGAAAAATGAAAAAGCATTTTCAGATTTTACAAAGAAGATGGGACAATTTATAGATTTAGATCATCCATATGTTACATATGATAATGATTATTTGGAAACAATATGGTGGATATTAGATCAATTTAATAAAAAAGGATTAATATATGAAGGACATAAAATATTACCTTATTGTACTCGTTGTGGAACAGGACTTGCTAGTCATGAAGTAGCTCAAGGTTATAAAGAAATAACTGCTAATACTGTAATAGTGCCTATGAAATTAAAAGATAAAGATGAATATTTCTTAGTATGGACAACAACACCTTGGACACTTATATCTAATGTTGCACTTGCAGTTAATCCAAAAATGACTTATATAAAAGTTGAAAGTAAAGGATATAAATTTATACTTGCTTCATCTTTAGCTGATAAAGTATTAGGAGAAGGATATAAAGTTCTTGAAACTATGGAAGGTAAAGATTTAGAGTATGTTGAATATGAACAATTGATGCCATTTTTGTGTGTTGATAAAAAAGGATTTTATGTAACACTTGCTGATTATGTTAGTGATTCAGATGGAACTGGTATAGTTCATATTGCTCCAGCATTTGGTGCGGATGACTACGAAGTTGGTAAGAATTATGATTTACCATTTTTAAATCCAGTATTAGAAAATGGGTGCTATTCTACTGGACCATGGGAAGGTATGAAAGTATTTGATGCAGATTTAGAAGTAATTAAATGGCTTAAAGAAAATGATAAGTTATTTAAGAAAGAAAAAATAAAACATAATTATCCACATTGTTGGAGATGTAAAACACCACTTTTATATTATGCTAAACCATCATATTATATAAAAGTAACTGATTATAAAGATAAAATGATAGAAGAAAATAAAAAAGTAAATTGGTATCCTGATTTTGTTGGAGAAAAAAGATTTGATAACTGGTTAGAGAATTTACAAGATTGGGCAATATCAAGGAACAGATATTGGGGTACACCACTTAATATTTGGAAGTGTTCTTGTGGAAATTCTATTTCAGTAGCCTCACGTAAAGAGTTAGCGCAATTAGCAATCGAAGATATAGATGAAAATATCGAATTGCATAGACCATATGTAGATCAAATTCATATCAAATGTAGTAAATGTGGTAAAGAAATGTCAAGAGTTAGTGATGTAGTAGATGTATGGTTTGATAGTGGTGCGATGCCATTTGCTCAATATCATTATCCATTTGAAAACAAAGAATTATTTGAAAGTCAATTTCCTGCAGACTTCATATCGGAAGGAGTAGACCAAACACGTGGTTGGTTCTATAGTCTACTTGCAATATCAACATTTGTCAAAGGTAAATCACCATATAAAAACGTATTAGTTAATGATATGCTTTTAGATAAATATGGATATAAGATGAGTAAGTCAAGAGGAAATGGTATAGATCCATTTGAATTAATCGATAAATATGGAGCTGATAATATAAGATGGTATTTACTTTATGTATCACCAGTTTGGACACCAACTAAGTTTGATGAAGAAGGATTAAAAGAAGTCTATTCAAAATTTTATAGTACACTTAAAAATACATATAACTTCTTTGCATTATATGCTAATACAGATAAAGTAGATCCGAAAGAATTCTATTGTGAAATAAAAGATCGTGATATGATAGATAAATGGTTATTATCAAAATATAATACACTTGTATTAAATGTAACAAATGCGTTTGAGGAATATGATTTAACTAAAGCTGTTAGAATGATAACTGACTTTGTAAGTGATGATTTATCTAACTGGTATATAAGAAGAACAAGAAGAAGATTCTGGGCAAGTGAACTTGATAACAGTAAAAAATCAGTTTACAATACAACTTATGAAGTATTAGAATCATTATCTAGGTTAATTGCTCCAATAGTACCATTTATTTCTGAAGAAATGTATAGAAAGCTAACTAATGAAAAATCAGTTCATTTAGCAGATTATCCAGTATGTAATAAGAAACTTATCAATGAAGAAATTACAGAAAAAATGGATTTAGTTAGAGATTTAATAAGCCTTGGAAGATTTGCAAGAGAAGATGCTAAAGTAAAAGTAAGACAACCAATTAAAGAGATATTAATAGATGCTAAATACAAAAATATAATTGGAGATTTAGAAGACTTAATCAAAGAAGAATTAAATGTCAAAGAAATAGTATATAAAACTGATTTAACAGAATATATTGACTTTAATATTAAACCAAATTTCAAAGTATGTGGCAAAATGTTTGGTAAAAATATTGGTGAATATAGCAAAGTATTAAATGAATTAACAATAGATCAAATAAATGATTTAAATAATGATAAAGAAATAACTGTCAAATTTATGAATGAAGATTTAACTATAACTAAAGATATGACAGATATTAGGATATCTTCTAAAGAAGGATTTAATATAAAACAAGAAAATAATAAATTTATAATACTCAATGCTAAATTAGATAATGAACTTATAATGGAAGGTATTGCACGTGAAATAATATCTAAAATACAAAATATGAGAAAAGCTCATGATTTTGAAGTAATGGATAAAATAAATATTAAATATAATACTAAAGATAAATTAGTAATAGATTCAGTAAATAAATATGCTAAATTTATAAATAAAGAAACAGTATCTAATAGTATTGAACTTGTTAGTGATAATCTTGATGCAAATGATATTAATGGTTATGAAGTTATGTTAGATGTTGAAAAAATGTAAAAAGAGTTGATTTATTCAACTTTTTTTATATTTGTTTTGCATGTATTGCAATTCTTTCTTTACCATGGTTATAACAAGTACTTATTGTAAGAATTTTATCGTTAATACTTACATCAGTATTAAAATCATATATACTTTTTTGTTTTACTTCAGAAATAAATTCATTAAATCTATCTTCATTATTGTAAAAGTTTGTCCAAATATAATAGTATTCTGGATTAGTTACATATATTGCAAATATTTGAAATTGCATAGAAGAATATAAACTATTAAATTTTATTATTTGATTATTTTTATTTGTATACCAACTTTTATTTAAAACTTTATATAAAGAACCAAACATAGTATCATTAATAGTATTAGAATGCCCATATATTATTGTATTTTGATCCATATTATCGATTTCATTTCTATAATCCATAAATACCCAACCAGCATTATTAACTTTATTATAAAAATTATGTTTTAAATAATAATTATTATCTTCATGTTTAACAACAGGATAATTTACATTAGTATTATTTATTTTCAACCAACCAACAAATTCTGGATTAATACTTAATAATGTATCAAAATCTTCTGTTAGAACATTACTTGTAGTTGTAGTAGTTGTATTATTTTCCTGGACATTATCTGTTACCTCAACTTGTTCATCATTACTATTAATCAATATATCATCACTATTATCTAACATATCAAGTATACCTGATATATTTTGAACATCATCTATTGCTTTATTAGTTTTATATTCATAATAACCGATTATTCCAAATGATATAATTATAGTTATAAATATAATTATCATAGAAGTTTTAAGATATACATTATTTAATTCTTTCATAAAATATTTTTCTTTATAATCATTAGAATAATTAGAATTTATATCAATTTTATATTTATCACATTTTTCTTTCTGTAATCTTCTTAAAAATTTAATACTTTTTCTAAGTAACCATGAATTACCTTCATCAATATTTAGATTTATTATAATATCATGTTTATTATTTTTAATTAACAGATTAATAATTTTTTTAATAATTTTATTATCATAATATAATATATTAATAGATGTTAAATAATTATTAATATTTAAAAAATATTCAATATCAGATATACTACATTTATTATCAATTAATAATTCTGTTTTATAATATATTAAAGAACTTGTCTTAATATTATTTATTTGGTATATATGACTATTATATACTTCATTAGTAGTAATAAATAATCTATCATTACTATCTATTATATTAAATAATGAACTATTTATTTCGTAACACTTTATTATTTTTATATTATTTGATTCTAATAATTTATATATATAATTATTATCTAATAATATTTTAATATCTATAATAATAACTGTTATATATTTAATACTTTGAATAATACTAATAATATCATCTAATAGTAATTTATTAGATATAACTAATGTATATACATTATCTTTATTTGTTATTCTATTTATATAATTTATTAATAAACTTTTATTATTTTTAAAATCATTCAAATTTATTAATGTTTCATTATTATTAGTTTTAGTTTTTTGAGTTATTTTAATACTAATTATATTGTTATCCTTTCTTATAATAATAGATTTCATATATACCACCATTATTAGTTTATTTAAATATTATTAAATAATACATTTTTAAATATAGTTTAATGAACTATCATTATTTATAATATTTATTGTTGTAATATCAATTTATATATACTAAAAATAATAATAAATTATTAAAATTAATTTTATTTGTTATTATTAATAATTTATAGTATAATATGATATGTTATATGGGAGGAATGAATATAATTATGAAAATAACATATTTAGAAGATAGTAAAAAATTTGAAGAATTAACTAAAAAAAGGGTATTAGTAGATTTTTATGCAGATTGGTGTGGACCATGTAAAATGATGAGTGGTGTATTAGAGAAAGTAGAATCTAATATGGAATGTTTAAAAGTTAATGTGGATAAATTTAATGATTTAGCACTCAAATATGGAATAATGAGTATACCTACAGTTATAATATTTCAAGATGGTAAAGAAATCAAAAAAAATATTGGATTTATGGATTTAGAAGAATTAAATAATTTCATTAATAAGTAATATTTTATTAACATTTTTTATATTTTTATATAAATTTATTTGATTTTATTTAATAATATAGTATAATTAATTTATATAATATAGGAGATGTTAAAAATGAATATGAAAAAAATAAAGAAAATATGGAATGATAATAGAATACCTTGTTTATTTTGTTTAGTTTTAATTACAGTAGTTGTTGTGTTTTTATCAATGATATTACCAATGTATGCTAAAAATGGAGATAAATATGGTAATAGATTAGTAGGAATAGAAGATGTAAAAATAGACAAAGATACAGAAAAAGATATACAAGATATGTTTACATCAAACGAAAATGTTTCTGATGTTATAGCATTTACTAAAGGGAAGATTCTTAATGTATTAATAAATTTAAATGATAATGTTGATGTTAATACATTAGTTGATCCATCAGCAAGTGTTGTTGATGCACTAACTAGTGATCAATTAAAGTTTTATGATATACAAATATTTATAACATCAAAAATTAGTAATGAAGATGAAGGAGATATAGAAAAGACAATTGTTGGATATAAGAATAGTGAAGCTGATAGTTTTTCTTGGACCAACAATAGATAGGAGTAACTATAAATGAAAAAAAATAAAAAGATATTGTTAATAAGTGGTATATCGATTGTTGTAATCGCACTTTTATCAACTATATATGTCATTTTAACAACACCAGATAAAGATACAACATTAACAGCTATAGAAAAAAGATATGTAACAAGAAATAAAAGTAAAGTGTTAAATATTGCAATACCAAATGATATACCTGTATTTAGTTTAAATGGTGAAGGTGTATTTTTCGATTTTGTAAAAGATTTTAGTGATGATATAGAATTAAAATTAAATGAAGTACCATACAACATTGGAGAAGAACCATCATTATATGATTATAAATTTGAGATTACAAGAGATGTAGATAAAAATCAAATCTTATTATACCAAGATTATTATGTTGCATTGTCACAACAAAATGAAAAATTATCAAGTATAAATGATTTAAATAAGATGAGTATAGGTACAATCAATAATAATATGGAGAATATAACATATTATTTAAATGATATAGATGCATCATTTATACAAAAGAAAAGCATAGATGATTTATTTACTGGGCTTGAAAAAGAAGAATATGATATAGTAATAGTTCCATATATGACATATTTAAATGAGATATTATCTAAAAAATTTAATATAGTATATAATTTTAATGATATAAAAGATAATTATGTACTTACATTATCAGATAATAATGATACAGTAAATACGATACTAAAAAAATATTATGAACTATGGAACCAAAATGATTATATAAAATCATATAATGAAGCATATAAAACAATTTATTATTCAGTAAAAGGTATAAAGTCTAAAGATCAAGCACAATTAGTTGGAAAAGTTTATAACTACGGATATGTAGATAATCTACCATTTGAAAAAGTTGTAAATAAAAATTTAATAGGTATTAATGGAGAGTATATAAATTCATTTGCTAATTTAACAGATTCAGAATTTAAATTTAAAAAATATAATTCAATAAGCGATCTAATTGAAGCATTTAATAATAATGAAGTAGATATAATTTTTAATAATTTTAATACAAGTAATGCGTTATCTGATGCATATCAAACAATATCTACATATAAAGAAAAATTTGTAGTACTTGCAAATATAAAAAATAATTTTATAATAGATACATCTAGAGGTTTAAAAGATGAAACGGTATATGCACTTGAAGATAGTGACCTTGCAACATATATAAAATCTAATACAGAAGCTAAATTAAAGACATTTAAAAATTATGGGGTATTATTGAATAATTTAAAAGATGATATGTTAGTCATAATGGATTATGATGTATACAATTATTATAAAAATGATGAATTAAAAGATTATTATATTGCATATACATCAACATTTGATAATTCGTATAATTTTATAATTAAGAATAATAATAGTAATAATATATTATTACAAATGTTCAATGATTTTATATCAAGTAGAAGTTTTGAACATATAAAAGTTAATGCATACAAAAATATAACAATCAATCCTAAAAATGAAACACTTGCACAAACTATATTTAATTATTTACTGTTTATAGTGTTCCCACTAATAATAATAATTTTGATATTATCAGTTATATTTAAAAAGAGAAAAGAGAAAAAAGTAATTAAAAAAGATGAAAAATTAAGATATATAGATATGCTTACATCACTTAAAAATAGAAATTATTTGAACGCAAATATAGAAACATGGGATGAAGCAAAAGTATATCCACAAACTGTAATAATAATAGATTTAAATAATTTAAAATATATAAATGATAATTTTGGACATGAAGAAGGAGATAATGTTATTAAAGCAGCTGCTAATATACTTATAAAAACACAATTAGAAAGTAGTGAAATAATAAGGACAGATGGTAATGAATTTCTTATATATTTAATAGGATATAAAGAAGAACAAATAGTTAGTTATATGAGAAAATTATATAAAGCTATGAAAGATTTACCACATGGATATGGTGCAGCATTTGGTTATAGTATGATAGATGATGATATTAAACTTTTAGATGACGCTATTAACGAAGCTACATTAGATATGAGAAGTAATAAAGAATCATAGGTGAAAATATGAAGACAAAAATTGCTGATATTTTAAGTAAGATAATATTAATATTAAGAAGACCTGATATGAATATATTACCAGGTCATCTTGCTTTCTTTTTTGTACTTGCTTTAATACCACTTCTTACACTTGTAACTTTTTTTGCAACTATCTTTAATATTCCCATACATGAAATATCAAATACAGTTGGGAATTTACCTAATGGTATAGTTGAAATACTTAAACCAGCTTTTACAGCTACTAGTATTACTTTTGGAAATATTATAATTTTATTAATATCTTTCTTTGTTGCATCTAATGGTGCAGATGCAGTAATACTTACATCAAATAAACTATATAATATTAATAAATCTTCTATAGTTGAAAGAAGAATAAAAGCTATCATAGTAACTATTATATTTATATGTTTATTCCTATTTATGTTACTTATTCCTGTATTTGGAAATATAATAATTGAATTAATATCTAATTTTGTTAATGATACAGTTTATAAGAGTATAAAGACTATATATAATATACTTCAATTTCCTCTTTCTTTATTATTTGTATACTTTAATATAAAAGTAATTTATACTATTGCTCCAGATAAGAAAATAAAGAGTAAAGATGTATCAAATGGTGCAGTATTTACTACTATTAGTTGGGTAGTAATAAGTCAAATATATGCATTTTATATTAATAATTTAGCAAATTATAGTAGAATATATGGTAATTTTACTAATATAATAATACTTATGTTATTCATATATTTATTATCTACAATATTTGTTATAGGAATGGCTTTAAATGCATATAAAAATGAATTAAATGATGAAATAAGTAAAACTGGACGTATGAATATAATAAAATCAATACATAATATTTAATGGGAGAAATCCCATATTTGTGGACTTTAAAGTACAAAAACGTTTTACTGTGAACTTAATCATGTATTTGTTATTTTTGTTCTCCTTGTTGAGCTTTAAAGTTAGGAAAGTAGATCATTTTTTTGGTCTACTTTTAATTTTTACTTGACATATTGTATATACACTGTATATAATAGATATATACATCGAGGTGTGTTATGGAAATAATAATAAGTAATTCTAGTGGTGTTCCAATATATGAACAAATTAAAGAGCAAATTAAAGTTAAAATAATTTCTAATGAATTAAAAGCAAATGAATTATTACCTTCTATAAGAACACTAGCTAAAGATTTAAAGTGTAGTGTAATAACTACTAAAAATGCATATGAGGAATTAGTTAATGAAGGATATGTTAAAACTATACCATCAAAAGGATTTTATGTTGCCAAGATAAATAAAGATCTTGCACATGAAGAACAATTAAATAAAATAGAAAACTTGTTAGATAAAGCAATTAGTATAGCAAAGGTTAATGATATTTCAAGAAAAACAATAAATGAAATAATAGATATTTTATATGAGGAGAATGAAAATGGAAAATATTTTGGAAATTAATAATTTATGTAAAAAGTATGATAATTTTGAATTAAAAAATATATCTTTTAAATTACCTAAGGGAATGATTATGGGATTTATTGGTGAAAATGGCGCTGGTAAAACTACTACTATAAAAGCAATATTAAATATAATTAAAAATTATAGTGGTGATATTAAAATATTTGGATTAGATAATAATAATTATGATAGTAAAATAAAAGAGGATATTGGAGTAGTTTTAGATGATATGTTCTTTCCAGAGATACTTACACCAAAAGATATAAATAATACTATGAAAAGTATTTATAAAAATTGGGATTCAAAAATGTTTAATAATTATTTAAATGATTTTAAGTTGAATAATAATAAACAAATAAAGACTTTTTCTAAGGGTATGAGAAAAAAATTAGAAATAATAACTGCTATATCTCATCATCCTAAATTATTGATATTGGATGAGCCAACATCTGGTTTAGATCCTGTCGCACGTGCTGAGGTTATTGATATATTTCAAAAATTTATTCAAAATGATGATTGTTCTATTTTATTATCGAGTCATATTACTACTGATTTAGAACATATTGCTGATTATATAACTTTTATAAATGATGGTGAAATAGTACTATCAAAAACTTGTGATGAGTTACTGAATAGGTATGGTATAGTAAAATGTACTGATATAGAATTTAAAAAAATAAGTAAGAAAGATTATATTAAATATAAGAAAAATAAATATAACTATGAAGTATTAGTAGATGATAAAAAAAGTTTTAAAAATAAATATAATGTAGATGTTATAGATAGAATAACTTTAGATGATTTAATGGTTTTAATGATTAAGGGGATGAAATAATAATGATAGGTTTTATTAAAAAAGATGTTGCAATGATTAAAAGCAATTTTAAACTATTAGGAATATTAATTGTTGTGTATACTATAATGGGATTATATGGTAAGATGGATATATCATTTATATTGCCATTTATGAGTGTAGTTATAATGATTTCAACATTTAGTTATGATAATTTCAATAAATGGGAAGAATATGCATCAACTCTACCTGATGGAAGAAGATGTTGTGTTAAATCTAAATATATAACAACTCTTTTAATGATTTTAATTACTTCTATTATTGTTATTATTTTATCATTTATTATATCTTATATTAATACTAAAACAATTAATTATGAACAGACTTTTGTATCTATGTTAGGTACAGTATTTGGTACTTTATTAGTATTATCATTTATGTATCCAGTAATATATAAATTTGGTGTTGAAAAAGCAAGAATTGGAATATTTATAACTGTATTTGGTATTGTAATAATTGGTGATTTATTAGTAAAATATATAAATTTTACTAATATAATGAAAATTCTTAATAATATGAATGAATATATTTTGATATTACTTTTAATTCTATCATGTATAATATTTATATATGTATCATATAGAATATCTTTGAAAATACATTTGCATAAAGAATTATAAATATAATTTTAAGTAGTGTAGATAATATTGATGATTTTACTAATTATATATAGAAAGAAGTAATAGAATCAATAATAGGTCAAATGAATTATTAAATAATACATTAAATTTAAATAGTGATAAAGTATCACAACTAATAGATGAAATACACATTGATACTACATCAATATTAAAATATAATGGTGAGGATAGTTTAGCATGTGTAATAACAAATTGATACTATATCTGAGTTAACTGATTTAGAAAAAGAAAAATATTGAAAAAATTACTGTTTTTTCATAATATCAATTGTAAAATTATTAAAATTATGTTATTGTTTGCATGTGCAATAATATAATTTTTTATTTAGCATATATATAATGGGAGATGATTTTTGTTGTTAGAACTTAAAAATATTAAAAAAACTTATAATACATCTGGAAATGCTGTTCGTGCTTTAAAAAATATCAATATTAAATTTAGGAAAAACGAATTTGTTGCAATCCTAGGTGCTAGCGGTTGTGGTAAAACTACATTATTAAATATAATTGGTGGTTTAGATAAGTATACATCAGGTGATTTAATAATTAATGGTATATCAACAAAAAAATTTAAGGATAGTAATTGGGATGCATATAGAAATCATAGAGTAGGGTTTGTATTTCAAAATTATAATCTAATACCACATCAAACAATCTTAGAAAATGTTGAACTAGCTCTTAAATTAAATGGTAGTTCAAGTTCCAAAAAAAATAAAAGGAAGGCTAAAAAAGCTCTTGTAAGTGTTGGCTTAGGTGATAAACTTAATTATAAACCTAATCAATTATCTGGTGGACAATGTCAAAGAGTTGCTATTGCACGTGCCCTAGTTAATGATCCAGATATAATACTTGCAGATGAACCAACAGGAGCACTAGATTCAAAGACAAGTGTAAATGTAATGAATTTATTGAAAGAAATATCAAAAGATAAATTAGTAATAATGGTAACACATAATCCTAATTTAGCTAATGAGTATGCAACTAGAATTATAAATATAAAAGATGGCGTAATTGAAGGGGATTCAAATCCAGTTGATACTTTAAATAACGAAGAATATAAAGAAGATTTAAAAAAGAATAAATCATATATGCCAAGAAAAGTATCATTTATGCTTAGTTTAAAAAATTTATTATCTAAAAAGAAAAGAACTTTCATAACTTGTTTAGCTGGATCTATTGGTATTATTGGAATAGCTACAATTTTGTCTGTATCATCAGGTATGAGTGATTATGTTAATAAAATAGAAAAAGATAGTACATCATTTAACTATGTTATTATACAAGATAATTATCATGATATGAACTCTCTTATGAATATGACAAAAATAGATGATGAATTAGAGGAATATACAAATAAAAAAATATTATACTCTTATGATGATAATATAAGTAATACTATAACTAAACAAAACTTAAATAGTGATTATATAGATTATATAGATAAAAAAACTAAAGATTTAGTTGTTGATGTTAGTTATCAATATGATGCTGAAATGAATTTAATATCTAAAAAAGATGATACGTATAAAAATGTTAGCACAACTAATTTTACAGAAATATTGGATAATGATAGTCAAATATTAGATTGTTATGATGTTTTAGCAAGTACAATAGATAATAAAATACCAAATGAATATAATGAAATAGCAGTTGTTGTTGATAAATATAATAGAATATCTAAAAGTACATTAGATATTCTAGGAATAGATGATACTGAAGAATTAAGTTATGATGATATATTAGATAAAGAAATAAGACTTATAAATAATAATGATTATTATATAAATAAGAATGGATTATTTATAAAAGCAACTTCTAATGATGAATTAAAAAATGCATATGATAAAGGAATACCATTAAAAGTTGTAAGTATTTTAAGGGCAAAGGAAGATGCTTCTAATGAATGGTTATTATCTGGTATATCTTATACTAAGAAATTAACTGATTATATATTAGAAAATAATAAAGATAGTGATGTTGTAAAAGCACAATTAAACAATCCAAATATTGATGTTACAACTGGACTTAACTTTATGAATAGTGATAATTTAAGTGGAGATCCATCAATGTATATGATGACTAATGTAATTACATCATATGATGAAAGACTTGCGAAATTAGGAGCAACTAAAATACCAAGTTCTATAATAATATATCCTAAAGATTATGATTCAAAAGATAAAATAATAGAAATACTTGATGATTGGAATAATAAACATAAAGATAATGAAATTAAATATACAGATATATCAAGTATCATGATAACTATGTTAGATTCTATGATAAATATAGTAAGTTATGTACTTATTGCATTTTCATCTATTTCTCTTGTAGTATCATCTATAATGATAGCTATAGTAATATATAATTCAGTAATAGAAAGAACTAAAGAAATAGGTATATTAAGGGCAATTGGTGCTCGAAAAAAAGATGTATCACGTGTATTTAAATCTGAAGCAATTATAATGGGATTAATATCTGGTATTGTTGCATTAATAATTACATTTATTATATGTTTAATTATTAATAGAATACTTGATAATCTGATAAATGTATCTACTATAGCAAATCTAACAATAAATATATGTATAAGCATGATATTACTAAGTGTTATACTTACATTTATAGCAAGCCTAATACCATCTAGTATGGCTGCTAAGAAAGAAGCAGTGGATGCATTAAGGAGTGAATAATAAGCTATCAATTATTTTTAAAATTTAAAACTCATCAATCTGAACATTATTAATCAGACTAATGAGTTTTTATTTTATAAATTGTTAATATTTGATATTTTAATTATTTCATTCATATCATCATCTTTAGCTATAATATTTTTAATATTACTACCACATTTAGAACACTTATACAGTATTTTATAAGTATCTTTATACTTTTCTATCCCACAAGGTATAAGCAATCCTAAACAATCATTTTTTCTATCTCCAGGAGTTACATCTATATGTATAGAGTATAAGCAATATGGACAGTGATCTCTCGATGTATATCCTAAAGATTTTACATGTTTTCCACAATTTATACATATAAAATCATTATCATTTTTAACAAAAGTTTTCATGCTAATCAATTCCTTTCAGTAATTTATTTAATTATAGCACATTTTAATAATATACATGTAACAATATTTATTAAAACTTCATATTTTATAATTGACACATATACGGTTATATTGTATACTTTAAATAGAAAGTAGGGGATAAAATGAGGAAGGTAGTGAAAATAAGTTTATATTTAATATTTTTAGTAAGCATTATATATATAAATTGTGATATAGTTTTTGCATCAGAATCAAATACTATACTTAAAGATACTATACTTAAAAATGATGTAGTAGAATATAATGATGAATCAAAAATAGATCAATTATATTATTTAGAAAAAGAAAATGATAAAATATATTTTTATGCTGGAAATATAAAAAATAATAATGTTGTTTTTAATAGTTTAAAATTTAATATTATTGGTATAGATTTAAATGGTAATATAAAAATTATGTATAACCAAGATGATATAAAAGCAACTTCTTCTAATTATAGAGAAGTATTAAATAATTGGTATAAAGAAAAATTTGATAAAAGTGATACAAAAAATATAATAACTAAAACTCAAACTTGTGATACTCTTAATAATAATTTATTTTGTGATAATATAGTTGAAGAAGATGTAGCACTTATATCACTTCAAGAATATAAACATTCAAAAATAAATAACGAAACATTTTTAAATAAAGAATACAATTATTATTTTTGGACAACATACTATAATCATAAATATTATTTTGACGCTATTAATGATGAAATACACACTACTAAATTAAAAGAATTTAACATATATCCCGTAATAACACTAAGTTCTAAAACAATGATTGGTTCTGGTGATGGTACAGAAACTAGTCCATTTGTAATAGCAAATACAATTTATGGAAATAGTGAAAATACTATAAAAGAAGATAGAAAAGTAAAACTTGATAATCCAAAAATAATAAAGAAAGATGATATTGATCTATTAATAAAGGATAATAATTTAAATTCTATAACATATGAAATATATAATAATAATGAGATGGTATACAGTATTAAATTTTTAAAAGAAGAGTTAAAGAGTGTCTCTGAATTTAATTTAAATATTATATTTAATGAATTAGATGATAGTATAAGTAAAAACGTTAGAAAAATCTTAAAGGATAAAAAATATAAATATTTTACAATTGAAAATACTAAAGAATTTCCATCTACTGCAATAACAAGTATTAATACTAAGGATATGTTTAATGAAGAAGATACATTATGGTTGTATTATTACAATGAAGAAGAAAATAAATTAGAATATGTTGATAATAATTTATTAGTTGAAGATGATTTAGTTACACTAAATATTAATAAAGGTGGAAAGTATATTCTTTCACTAGATGAAATAGTAAATCTTAAGGATACAGTAAATACTAAAAAATATATATTATTTAGTATATCAATATTATCAGTTATAGGTATTTTTAGCATCATTTTAATAAAAAAATATAAAAAAAATTAGAAAAAACTATATTTATTATTAAATTTATTTTATAATAAATTTAAGTGTGGTGATATTTTATGATAGGAAATAAATGGGATGAAGTATTAAAAGAAGAATTTAATAAAGATTATTTTCTAAAACTTATGGATTTTATTCAAAATGAATATAAAGAAAAGATAGTATATCCATATTATCCTAATATTTTTAATGCCCTTAAATATACTGATTATGATAAAGTAAAAGTAGTAATTATTGGTCAAGATCCATATCATGGATTAGGTGAAGCACATGGGTTATCGTTTTCTGTTTTAGAAGGTGTAAAAAAACCTCCTTCACTTAAAAATATATTTAAAGAATTACATGATGATTTAAATATACCTGAACCATTATATGGTAATTTAAAAAAATGGACTGATGAAGGTGTAATGCTTCTTAATACAGTTTTAACTGTTGAAAAAGATAAACCTGCCTCTTACCAAAATATAGGGTGGGAAACTTTTACTGATGCTGTTATAAGTAAAATAAATGAAAAAGATACTCCTGTTGTATTTATACTTTGGGGTAACTTTGCTAAAGGTAAACAATCACTTATAACTAATCCTAAACATTATGTAATTACTTCTGCACATCCATCACCATTTTCAGCAAACAAAGGATTCTTTGGTACAAAACCATTTTCTAAAACAAATGAGTTTTTAAAGAAAAATGGAATAGATCCTATTAATTGGGATTTAAATTAAAACCGAGTAGAGGAAAATAATTAAATTATTTACCTCTACTTGCTTCATATATAATAAAGTTATATTACAAATTTAAGAAATTAATACTGGTGGTGTAAGATAAAATAATTTATTGATATGTATATCTATAACATTAAATAGTGTAAAGTAGTACATTAAATATTTTTAATTTTAATTTTTTGTGATATACTGATAATACATTGAAAACTAATTAAAAAAAATAAACAAGTAAATATGATTGTAGGAGATAGAATGAAAAAGAAAATAGTAGTATATTTAATTTTAATATTTAGTTTAGGTTTAGTACTTGCTCCAATAAAAACTGTTAAATCTGATTCTGGATGGGACAGTGACTATGATTCTGGCTGGGATTCAGATTCAAGTTGGGATTCAGATTTTGGATGGGATAATGATTATGATTCTGGAGGCTGGGATTCAGACTCACGTTGGGATGATGATGATAATTATTCAAATAATTACAATTATAGTTATAGTTCTAGTATTCCTGACAATGCTTTAATTTATATATTTATTATATTTGGTATAGTACTTATAATAATTATTTATGCAAGTAATAAAAATAATAGGAATAATAGAAATAACAGAAACGGTGGAAATGGTTCATCTAGTAGCTCATCTAATAATTATCAAGATATTAATATTCAAAAGATAAAAACTATTGATCCTAGTATTGATGTTTCTGAATTTCAAGCAAAAGCATTCCAAATATATAAGGATATTCAAGAAGCTTGGATGAATTTTGATACTGATACAATAAGAAAATTAACTACTGATGAAATATATAATATGTACAGTAGCCAATTAGAAACACTTAAATTAAAGAAACAAAAAAATATTATGAAAGATATTTCACTTATGGATATTAAAATAATTAACATTAAAAAAGAAAATGATGTTATAACATTAAGTGTATATCTAAAAGTTAAATGTTATGATTATGTTATTAAAGAGGAAACTGGAGAAACAGTAAGAGGAAATGATAAACGTAAAATAATAATTGAATATGTTATATCATTTGTAAAATCAGCATCAAATAACAAAAGTATAGAAAAATGTCCTAACTGCGGTGCTCCTGTAGATATCGTAAGTTCTGCAACATGTCCATATTGTGATAGTGTTTTAGTAAAAAATTCTAGTGATTATGTTATGAGTAAGAAGACTACTGTTGGACAATCATTAGATAGATAGGAGAATATAATGAATGAATTTAATGAAGCAATGTTTAAAACAAAAGTTGATAATATATTTGTAAAATTGTATACATCTATTATGAAAGGAAATTTAGATGATGTTGCTCACTTCATAAATAGTGATGTTTACGAAAAATATAATAATTATATTTTAGAATTAGATAGTAAAAATCAAAGACAGATATATGATGAATTAAATGTTAAAAATACTATTGTTCTAAAAAGAGAAATATATAATGATAAAGAAGTTGTTGAAGTTCAGTTAATATCAAGATATATGGATTATATAATCAATAAAGATACAGGTGATTTAATATCTGGAGATGACACTAGAAGAATAGAAAAAATAAATAATTTAATATTTGAAAAAAAAGTAAACACCAAAGATAGTACTCTAGTTCATAAATGTCCTAGTTGTGGTGCTAATATAAGTGTTAATACATCTGGAAAATGTGAATATTGTGGTAGCATTTACAATTTAGAAGATTATGATTATATTTTAGTGTCAATTACTACAAAATGAGTTTAAAAAAAATAAAAACTATGATAAAATAAAACTACAAATAATTAACGATTAAGGAGGAAATAAATATGGGTTTAATTAAAGCACTAACATCTAGTACTTCATCAGTTTTAGGAGATCAATTTAAAGAGTTTATAACATGTCCTACAATTGATAAAAATGTACTAGTACAAAGGGGAGAAATACATCACGGAGATGGAAACAAAAATCCTTCCGAAGGAGTAATATCAAACGGAAGTGGCATTGTTGTACCAGAAAGTACAGCAATGATGATAATTGAAAACGGAAAAATTTTAGATTTTTCTGCAGAAGCTGGAACATACACTTTTGATAATAGTTCAGAACCAAGTATTTTTACTGGAGGATTTGGAAATGGATTAAAAGAAAGTATCAAAAATATTGGAAGTCGTATTACTTTTGGTGGTGGTACTGCTAAAGACCAAAGGGTTTACTATATAAACTTACTTTCATTGACTGGAAATAAATTTGGTTCACCACAACCAAAAAAAATAACAGATGATAAATACGGAATGTTAGAAGTTACATTCTTTGGAGAATATGCAATAAAAGTTGATAATCCTGCTGTATTAATAGAAAATGTCATAGGATCAAATGCAAAAGATACAATATTGTTTTCTGATATTTTAGAGGATCAATTCAAGACTAAATTTGTTGAAAAATTAACTCAAGCAATAACAACAGTTATGAGAAAGCACAAAATTCCATTTGGTGATATAGGAATGTATGGAACTGATATTTCTAATGAGATGAATAATCTTTTAGATAGTGACTTAGTTTCTAAGTATGGTATTAAGATTTCTGATGTTGCAATAGCAGATATAAATTTGACTGATGAATCTATGAAAAGAGTATCAAAAATTGATGATGCAACTATATTCTCAGATGCAAAATTACAAAGTGGTTTAATGGCTAATGCAAGTGCTGAAGCTTTACAAAATGCTGCTTCCAATGGAAATGGAGCAATGATGGGATTTATGGGAATGAATATGGCAAATAATGCAGGAACAACTATGATGGGAGCAGTTAATCAAAATCCATATTCTGATAATTCTGTAAAGGAAGAAAAAGAAATAATAGAACCAGGAACTCTTTTCCAAAATAATACAGACACAAAAGAAAATAGTATAGAGTCAAAAAATGAAAATGATATTAATCAAGAATCTAAAGAAGAAACAATAGCAAATTCTAGTGCTAGTCCAAAGTTTTGTCCTGAATGTGGAACTAAAACAAATGGTGGAAACTTCTGCACTAATTGTGGTCACAAATTACAATAATTGATACAAAATTATTTTGTAATTTAAATTAAATCACGGTACTTATTCTAAATGAATAAGACTGTGATTTTTATTTTTTTAACTAATTTATTTTCATCAACATATTATAATTAAGTGAATTTTCTTTTGAAATAGCAGATCTTTTTGTTTCTTTTTCATAAGATAGTCTTACACTATTTGCAACTTTTCCAAAACGAATGACAATTTCAGGATCAAATATTTCATCAATTCTTTCACACATAATTTTGCTAGTTAAAGCTTAAATGGCACTCTCTTCAAATTAATATGATTTTATTTATTTTCTAAATCAATATGTAAATTTAATTCTTCTTCAGTCGGTAATTCTTTTAAAATTTCAGGTGGTAAATATTCCGATAATTCATACGAACTAACTCCAATTGGTTTATTTATATCTCTTAACGCATATTCAACATTTAATTTATTTTTATTTCTAACAAGTATAATCCCAATAGATGGATTATCTAATTCTGTTTTTAATGTATCATCTAATGCAGATAAATAATAATTCATTTTTCCTGCGTATTCTGGTATAAATTTTTTATTTTTAAGTTCAATTGCAACATAACAATGTAACTTAGTATGGTAAAATAATAAGTCAATAAAATTTTCTTCGTCATTAACTGTAACTCTATATTTATTAGCAATAAAACTAAATCCATTTCCTAATTCTAACAAAGTCATTTTAATTCTATCTATCATTGCTTTTTCGATATCTTTTTCTACAAAATTCTCACGTAGTGCACCAACATCAAATATATAAGGATCTTTCATAATTTCTTTTGCTAAAGAACTTTGTGGTTGTAGAAGTGTTAGTTTAAAATTATTAGGTTTATCCCCAAGAATTTGCCTACTATATGCATTTCTTCTTATTTGAGTTTCTAAATAATCATAACTCCAACCATTATTATAAGTTTCTTTTATATACCATATTTTTTGATTATTATCCTTAACTCGATGCATTATTAATGTATTGTGTGACCACGGTATTTTATATGAATATTCTTTCAATTGTTCATTGTCTTTTACTGATAAATAATACTTCTTCATATCACGAAGATTTCTAGGAGAATAACCTTTTGCATTAGGAAATTCAAGTTTCAATTCAATTGACATTTCATTTATAAAATTGTTACCATATTCACTATTCTCATATATAATTTTACCAATATAAAAATATAAATCCATTACATTAATATTAGCATTTTCAAATATTTCTAATTGAGTATTTTTGATTTTAGTTACTATTTTATCTATAGCAATCTTAAAGTCATTTAATTTAATTTCTATCATATTTAAACCTCCTCGTACAATTTGGCAGACGTGTCTGCAAAATTGTTATTTATTTTAATTTATTTTTTAAAATTACGTTTAATTTTATCTACAAGTAAAATCATCTTATCATGAATTGCATGTTTTTCTCTATAAAATCCACAGTATCAGATTCAATAGATTTAAATTTTTTGTTCAATTAATTTATTTTCATCAACATATTGATAATTAAGTGAATTTTCTTTTGAAATAGCAGATCTTTTTGTTTCTTTTTCATAAGATAGTCTCGCACTATTTGCAACTTTTCCACCACGAGCAGCAACTTTCATATTTTCATTTAAACCTTTTGGGTGTTCAGAGGTTGCTATATCACGAGCAGCAATTTCACCAATATTAGTTAGTGCAATTTCAATATCTGTCATATTATCCCTTAAGCTTTCTTTTCTTAAACCTTTATATACTTTGTATTCTTTCGCTTTCATTCCAGACCAACCTTTATATATTTCATTTGTAAGCATTGCATATTCTACTGGCTTTTCGATTCCACCAGATTTCCATATATCAGTTAATTTAAATCTATCGACAATTTCAATTAATCTTTTTTTAATCCACTCATCACTATAACCTAATCTTCTATAATAATTAACAGCTCTATTAATAGCAATTTCAGGATCAAATACTTCATCAATTCTTTCACTACCCAATTTTGCTAGCCAATGTTTAAATGGCTCTGCTTTAGGTGAAGGAACAGATTCAATTAATCTTAATATTCCTTTAGTATCAAGTGTATCTGTTAAATAACTTTTTCCATCTTTTTTAGATTTCATTTTTAGTTGCACGATATTTTCGTGCAACTCACTACCTTCTTGTTTCAACTTTCTTTTTAAATCACTCCAATAATTTCTAGGAATATTAGCATCAGTTAAAATACCAATAACATCAACTACACTAAAATAATAATCTTCTTTCTCACTATCCCATATACTTCTAATTTCACTACCCTCAAATAGATTAGTAATTGTTTCTAATTTGTTTTGTTTCATTTTTATAATATCCTTTCGTTTATATATACTTCATAAATGTAATCACAGTATAATATAATCTACATTAACAGTCAATACTTTTATTTAAATTAGCAAGTAAAATATTCTTGCATATTATTTATACTAATCTACAAATGAACTATATGAATAAAATATTTCATATTACCATAAATTTAAATAGGTGATATTAATGAAGAATGCATGCATATTTTATTATAATTTAAATCCAGAAGTAATACATCAAAAAGATGGAGTATATTATTTTAAAATAAATGAAGAAAGATATTATTTATTTCCATGTTATAGATCTAGAGAAGAATTAAATTCAATATATAAAATATCATCTGAATTAATAAATAAAAATATATATGTACATCAAATAGTATTAAATAAAGATAATAATATTATTACTATAATAGATAACATTATGTATGTATTACTTAAAATATATATTAAAGAAAATGAATTTATAAATGTTGATAATATTTCTTATTTAACTAATAATACACTTATTAAAAAAGAAAAAGATATATTAATACAAAAAGATTGGGCAAGTTTATGGGAAGTTAAAAATGATTATTTAGAATATCAAATTAGTCAATTTGGAGTTAAATATAAAAGTGTAGCAGCCTCTTTTAGTTATTATATTGGTATAGCTGAAAATGCAATCAGTTATGCTAGAAATACATTAATAGAAAATAAAGATAGAATAAATCTATCTATTGCTCATAGAAGAATAACATCAACAAACACCAATTTAGATTTATATAATCCACTTGAATTTATAATAGATTATAGAGTACGTGATATTGCTGAATATGTTAAATCATGTTTCTTTGATAATAAAAAAGAATTATTAGAAATAATTATTAAATTTTTTAATAATGTTAGACCTAATAATTTTGAAGCTAGAATGTTTTATGCAAGATTATTATATCCTACATATTATTTTGATATATTTGAGAATATAGTTGATGAAGAAATAGAAGAATCTGAACTTGATAAGATTGTAAGTATGTCACATGAATATGAATTATTTTTAAAGAGTGTATTTATATATTTATCAAATAATTATTATATGCCTGAAATTACATGGTTAATTAAATCTTAATTTCAATAATTGAAAAAATAAGGCAATAATTTTAATTATATTCTGTATTATTTATATTTTACTTCAAAAAAAACAAAAAAAATGTATTTTTTTGAATTTTTGTGGTATAATTAAGTTATGAGGAGGGATATTAATGAAAATTTTAAAAGTTGTCGCTAATAATTTTAAATTATGTGAAAACAATATGACTATTTCATTTATTCCAGAAGCAAATAAAACTTTAGATGATAAAGAATTTGAACTACATGAAATTGATGAAAACTTATTTGTATTTAATACGTTATGCATTATAGGAAAAAATGCATCTGGTAAAACAACAGTTATAGATTTGTTATCCTTAGTTTATGAAATTTTCTCATTTTTTAGAGTTAAAAATACAACTAACTTATTTTTAAATTGGAACAAGCTTGTTAATTTAGATATAACATTTTATAATGAAGGAAAATTATATAGATATATTACTGATTTATGTTTGGATGATAGTCCAGTAAATAAAACTGTTATTTTTAAAAATGAAAAATTATTTAGTAGAACATATTATAAAACAATATCAAAAAAAATTTTTGATTATAGTAAATATGTTGAAATAATAACTGATTCTAAATTACCAGATGATACATCAATATTATATGAAGTTTTGAAAAAAATAAATATCAAAGGTATTTATTCTCCAAGTAATGACTTAAGTTATAGATATTATTATGAAACATTTAATATATATAAAATGATTGATAATAATCATAAAATTATTGAGACAATATTAAAAATGTTTGATGAACATTTAGATAATATTGAAATGGTACATGATGATAAATTTGTTGTATATTATACAGACAAGAGTAAAATCGAAGTAAATAGTAAAGAACTTTATGATATGTTGTCAAGTGGAACAACAAAAGGTCTTAATTTGTTTACTTACGTTGTTTATTCATTAAAATATGGAACAGATTTATTAATAGATGAAATTGAAAATCATTTTCATAAAACATTAGTTGAAAATCTTGTAAATTTATATAAAGATAAAAGTGTTAATAAGAATAATGCCACATTAATTTTTACAACACATTATTGTGAATTACTTGATTTATTTAATAGATCTGATAATATTTATATTACTAAATATGATAAACAAATAAAATTAGAAAACGTTTATATAAATTATGATTTTAGACCAGAATTATCAAAGAGTAAAAAATTTTATAGCAATGCGTTTAATACAGATGTTAATTATGAATCACTTATGAACTTTAAAAAGGAATTAATGAAATAGTGAAATATTTAATTCTATGTGAAGGATCAAATGAAGTTTGCATTATTAATTTATTATTAAAATATAATAAATTAAAATTTAAAATAGATGATCTAATTTCTTTGAAACCATTTAATGCCAGACAACTATCAAATCCAACAATAAAATCAGAACTTAGAATATATAATAAACCAGTACAAGTTTTAAGAATAGGTGATACGCAACGTGATAAATTTTTAATACCACATGATATAAATGATATTGTTTCAAAAGATAGAATATTTAAATATTGTACTTTACCAGAACTAGAAATCCTTATAATTATTAATGAAGGATTATATAAAAAGTATCTTAAATCTAAAGAAACTCCAAAAGTATTTGCAAAACGAAATGTTGTTTACAATAATTATAGATATGATCAATCCAATGAATTTTTAGAAATGTATTATGGAGGAAAAAGGATTAGTATGCTTATACAAAATTTAAAAAAATATAAACAGGGAGAACTATATTTAGCTGATTTATTAAAACAATAAAATATAATATAGAATATGTGATATTGTTAAATACATTTATTATATTCTAATCAATATATTCAGCATTTCTAAATATTTCTATCATTCTATCTACACTTATATTACCAGTTATTCTATTATTAGAATTATCCTCAATACCTTCTTTTATAAATGCTAATGTTGGTGTTTTATCATAATTTACTATTTTCTTTATTTCTTTAATTTCTTTATTATCTAATTTATTAATATTTATATATGTAACATTTATATTATAATCTTTAACTATCTTATTTAAATTATTATTAAATTCTTTATATTCTTTATCTTTATCATTTATAATAGCAAGTACAAATGATTCATCTTTAGTTATTTTATTCATTAATTCATTATAGTTAGTGTTGTCAATACTAGCTTTTTTTGTACATCCAATTATTAAAAAACTAAATATTATTAATATTATTATAATTCTTTTCATAACCCATCACCAATTTTAATTTATATTAATTAGATTAAATTGTCAATATAATTTTTTTTATATTATTAATTTTTTTTATTGAAATATATTTATGTTTTTGATAAAATAAATGTATATGATGATTATAGAAAAGAGTGTGAACACATGACTATAAAAAAAATTATATTTATATTTATCTTAACATTATGTATTATACCTAATTGTGTATTTGCGTTTTGTCCGTCATCAACTCTACAAGAATATAAAGAATATGCAAGAAATACAAATATAAAGTATTCATTAATTAATAAAGATGTTTTAGAAGGAAATTATAGATTAACATTTAGAAATTTAAATTATAATATATATGCAAAAATTAAAAATACAGATATTACATATAAAAATGAAGATGAAGAAAATGAAAATGCAATAGCTACAAATGATGCAATATATAAAGGTGGTTCATCAATAACAATTGATTATTATACTATTGATGGTTTATGTCCTAATGATGTAATATATACTGTAAAATTAAATATTCCAAAATATAATATATATTATGATACTGATACTTGTAGTGGTATAACAAATTATGAATATTGTAATGAATATGTATTTACAGATATGAATTATGATGAATTAAAAAATAGGATAGATGAATATAGAGAGAGTCATGAGATAGAAAAAGTTATTGAAGAAGAAGATAATTTAAAAGATATGCTACCTATAATAATTGGTGGTAGTATAGCTTTAGTTATAATTATAGTTATTATATGTATAATAATAAATAAAAGAAAAAAGAAATATGATGATTGGAGTGTGTAGTATGAAAAGAAATAAGTATTTAATATTTATATTTGTAATAATGACATTTATGTTTGTGCCAAAACATGTGTTTGCTAAGCCTGGGTGGGTAGGTCCCATAGGAACATATAATCAAAGATGGAACGGGAATGAAAATGAATTTAAAGATAATGATGGAATAAATAATATACCAATAGCAAGTTATAGCGATGGGACAACGTTAAATGAAAATTCCGGTGGAACATATAATCTTAGATATGATATAACGCATGTAGGTATTGATTCTAGTAGAGGTAATAATTTGCTTCAAATATATGGATGGGGAATTATTAAAGATTATAATAATGGTGAAGCTGGTATTTATGCACCTACATATTATTTGAAATTATATGATATTAACAATCCATCTGAATATAATATATATAAATATGAGGGAAATAAAAAATCTGGATTTAATGCAAATGAATTAAATGTTAAAACTGGCAAGACATATTATCCTTATGTTAATTATGATAATCAGTGTGGTAACATAGATACATCTGGTACAAGTATATATAGTGAGCATTATGATAATGCAGAATTTGTATTTAATGAAATGAATTTGGATAATTTTCCTGATAATGATAATGATGGATTAGTAAATATAGGAATTCAATTAATGATAGTTATTCCAGAAATAGTTAATAATGGTAATAAAATTCCTTGTACTAAATATAGGACAGATTGGTTCAATGTGGGATTATATGATGTAAATAATGGAAACGAGAGTAAATTAGACAATGATACTAATGGTAGAGTATCTGTATACAAAACAAATGAAGTAAAATTTGTTGCCACATTAGTAGGAGGGTTTTCTCCTAATGAAACTTATACTATTACTAAAATGAAGGATCCAATACGATATCAATGGGCTACAAAATATAATTATACTATTGCAGAGAATGGAAAGAATGCATCTTCAAGATGGGTTCAAAATAATCCTGAAAATAAAATAACAATAACAGTTAAGAAAAATAATGATTGTATTAATTTAGATAATTTAACTGAAGATGAGAAAACAAAATGTTGTGAAAATGTTACAATAGCTGATGCAAACAGGGAATATTGTTGTGATAAAAATTATATAAATAATGAAAATAAGAAAAAAGAAGTATGTTGTGCTGGAGATTATGGATATAAATATGCATATTACCATAAAGGTGCTTGTTGTGAATATTTACCAGAAACATGTTGCGATGATGATGAATTTATTAATAATAATTGGGGAAAATATTGGAGATTAAGTTCTGGGCAAGTATGTTGTTATAACGTAAAATTTAAAGGGACTTATTATGGGATTAAGGAACCAGAAACATATGAATTTCCATCATTTTATACAAGTGGGAAAACTGGTCAATATTCTAAATGTAGCGATAATAATACGAATCCACAAAAATGTTCTAAAGGTAGTACTACTAATACAAAAAGTAAACAAATAGCAATAGATATTGAATATAAAAATAATAAAATAAAGAAAAGTGATACATATAAAATAGAAACTAATAAAAATAATCTTTCAGATATAACAAAAGAAAATATTGGATGGGATATTAATTATATATCACCTAATTTAAATACTTCAAAATTAGGAATAAAAATTATGGACGCTAGTTATGATCGAAATGGTGTAGTTACTTTTAAAGTTGAATATACATATGATCTTGATGATACATTACTTGCTGGAAATTACAGAATAACATTAAATTTCTATGTATGCTTGTCTGATGATGATTCTACGGTTCATAAAAATAATTGTTCTAAACCTTCGTATTTTAATAATAATAAAGCAATATGTTGTTCTTATAATGAATATAAAAGTAACCCAGAATGCCAAGATTCGAATATACCAGATAATAAACCCGATATATCAAATTTGACATGTAACTCAGAAAATGATGCATATATAATAAAAAGAAATATTAAAAATACATCGGATACTTATGGTTCATCAATAATTTGTGATGAGAAATTAGAATTTAAAAATTTTAAAACAAGTGAGTATATGCTAGAACATCCTGTATACTCCGGCACAGGATTTAAATACGATATTACTATAGATGATACAATAACGTGTCAATATAATTTCAATACTTCATATACGTCAAATGATCACGATGATTTAATAAAATATAAGCATACAAGTGAAACTACCCTACAAAATACAATGAATAAATATTTTAATGGTTCAAATATTGGTGAGATACAATTTAATAGTGATTCCTCATATAAATATAAATTAAATGGTAATATTAATAAAAATAATAATATTGAATTTACTCCTAGTTATGTAACACTTTATTATTGGAATATTGGAGCTTATAATAATGTAACAACTGAGAGTGATACTGCCTACTTAAATACAAGTGCAAAAAAAACAGCAACATATACGATAACATTACCAGAACAATATATAGATAGGCTTACTGGAGAACTTAAAAATAGTAATTCTGATAGTAGTAATAATTTAATAAATGCCGGTAATAAATATTATACTGATATCGATGATGATACAGGATTTTATAATTTTTATGTTGATTTTAAAAATGCAGGATTATCAAAGATGGTTGCTGGTCAATTTAGCTGTATATATGCTGCTAAAAATATATTAACAACAGGTGGTAATATAACACCGGAAAGTGTAGAAGAAAATTCAATTGGTAATCAAAATTATCTAACAAGACCAATATCATTATCACAACCATTTAATACTGTTCCAAGTGGAAATGGACGTGCAACTAATTGGTATAGTACCGATCGTGATGGAAGCAGATATATTAAAAACACTGCAACTGAAATATATACAAAACCAATGTATGAATTTACATTAGAACCTGGTAATATATCTACAATAAATAACTACAATAAAAATAACAAATATAATACATGGAATTTTGATAGTAATTATTTTAATAAAGAAAACAACAATAATAAAAATGATCCAATAACAAACAGAACAAGTAAATTCATTTCATGTTTAATAAATGATAGCAGTTGTAGTGATTCTTCATTATCTTCACTTAAAGGCAAAGGTAGTTATAATATTAATAATGCACAAGGAAATAATATTTTAAGATCCACTAAAATAGGTGAATGGCAAAATTAAAATAAGTAGGCAATTAGTTTTGTCTACTTTTTTTATTTTTTTTAATAAAAGTATTTATTAATTTTTATATTAATGGTAAAATTAGATATATGATATAGGAGAGTGGTAAGTATGAAAGAAGCTTTCTGGGGTTACTTTCTTATAATGTGTGGGATAGTAGGTATTGCGATACTTATGCTTTTTCAAGATGTAACAACTACAAATGATCAAGACTATTATCTAACTAAAGAAATAACTGAAGCTGCACTTGTTGATTCTTTTGATATACCTTACTATAGAGTAACTGGTAAGATAGCTATAGATAAAGAAGCATTTGCTGAAAGCTTTGTAAGGAGATTTTCTCAAAGTGTTAGTCCAACAAGAACTTATAACATAAAAATAAATGATGTTGTAGAGTATCCACCTAAAGTAAGTGTTACTGTTACAAGTGAATCACAAGCATTTTCTTTTACTGGAGATCAATTTGCTATAACTAATAGACTTGATGAAATACTAGAAACTAATTATGTAGAAGGTACTGTTGATTAATTATTTATAATAATTTAAAAAATATATTTTAATTAAAATAAAATTATGATATAATCAATTTATAATAAAGAGGAGGATTTTAAAATGAATAAAAGTGGGAATGCGTTAAAAAGATTTTTAACTAATAAGAACACAGTTACAATTCTAGGGGTTTTAGTAGGAGCTGCTGTGCTTATTTTTGGTTATCAATATAGAGTTAATAGCCAAATTGAGCAAGTAACAATATTAGTTGCAAAACAAGATATACAACCAAAGACAAAGATAACTGAATCAATGGTTGAACAAGTAAGTGTTGCTCGTGCACTATATGATAAAATGATAGGTAATTATGGTGAAGGAGTAAGTGTTTTAAGAAGTGTAAGTGAATTAGATACATTTGCTAATGGAGCATATGCTAATGTAAATGCACTAATTCCTAAAGGTACAGCTTTGATTAGGAATACTAATGTAGTAGAAGAATCAGCTATACCATCAAGTGTACTTAAAAAAGTAAATAAAGGAGAAGTACCATATGGTTTTGCTATCAATTACAATGATACATATGGTAATGCAATAATGCCTGATATGTATGTTGATATATACATGAAATATACTAATGATGAAGGTAAAGTAGTAATAGGAAAATTGCTTGAAAATGTTAAAGTTTTAGCTGCACTAGATTCAAGTTATAGAGATGTATTTGAAAATACTGCAGAACAAAGAACAACATCAATATTCTTCTTCAGCTTAACAGAAGAATACCATTTACTACTTAGAAAAGCAAGATACTTATCAGTAGAGTTAATTCCTGTTCCAGTAACAGCATCAGTTACAAATGAAGATTATGAAGGAACATTGAGAATAAGTAGTTCAGAATTAAGACAATACATAGAAGATAGAACAGTTAATGTAACATTGGATCAATTACCACAAGATGATACCCCAAATGTAGAAATTGAGAATAATAATGGATCAGACTCAAAATCAAATTCAAAATCAGACACAAGCGCAAAATCCAGCACAAGATAATCAAGTTCAAAATACTAATCAACAACAAGTTTCTAAGCCAGAAGCAAAATCTGAAAATAGTGAAGATGCTATATTTTCACATATAGATTTTGGACCATTACAAAAATATTTAGATAATGATGATATTACCGATATTTCATATTCAAATGGTGGACAAGTTTGGCTTAAATCTCTAGAAAAAGGGGTATATAGAATAGATGAACCTGCAATTAACAATGCTTTAATGGAAAAAATAGCGTTCCAATGTTCAAATGCAATGGGGAAGACCTTCAATATGGCTCAACCATTTTTGGATGCTGAAGGTACAGAATTACGTTTAAACTTCGTTCATGAGTCAATAGCTCGTAATGGTATTGCTGCAGTTCTAAGAAAGACTCCAGCAAAAGTAAGATTAAATAAAGATAAATTAATTAATGAACATTATGTAACAGAAAATATACATGACTTTTTAATAGAGTGTGTATTAGGTCACTGTAATATAATAGTTAGTGGGGAAACTGGTAGTGGTAAAACAGAGTTCGTTAAATATTTAGCAGCTCATACAAGAGAAAATGAAAAAATAATAACAATAGAAGATACTTTGGAATTACACTTAGATAGAATATTTCCACATAGAGATATAGTTGCAATGAAAACAAATAACATTGCATCATATACAGAAGTACTTGTTACATGTATGAGACAGAACCCAATATGGATATTATTATCAGAAGTTCGTAGTGCTGAAGCTGTTATGGCAGTTCGTAACTCTATTTCATCAGGACATAAAATTTTATCTACAATACATGCTGATAAAGCTACATCTATTCCAACCAGATTATACAGTTTACTTGAATCAAACATAGATATTGAACAATTCTTATCAACTATACATAGATATATTCAATTAGGAGTACATATAAGAGGTTATTTTTCTAAACAATATGGAAGATTTCAAAGGGAAATTGTTGAAATTGCAGAATTCTTTGTTGATGAGAATAATAAACCTGGAAGCAATGTAATATATCAAAAGACTGTTGATGGAAGAATCACAAGAAGAAATCCATCTAAGTACTTAATAGATTATCTTGATATTCAAGGTGTACAATTATCTAAAAAAGTAATGGTTGAAAAAGAAGGAGAACAAGAAGATGATAGTCTTGATAAAGCAAATCAAGAAATGGATAGAATGCAACAAATAACAGGACAAGTAAGTGTTGAGGATAATAAAGATAATAATCAAGTAGAACAACCAGTTAATGTTCAAACTCCTCAAAATCAAATTCAAAATAATCAAAATATGAATAATAATATGGTAAACAATAACTTTAACAATATGCAAAATTTAAATAATACAATGTTTACAAATAATAACAATAATTTCAATACAAATAATATGATGAATCAACAAATGTATAAACAACCAATGAATAATCAATTTATGAATAATAACATTATGAACAACAATATGAATATGCAAATGCCTAGTATACAACCACAAACAAATAATACAACTAATCAAATAGTACAAGGTATGCAATCAAATAATATGAATAATATGCAAAATAATAATGTTAATTTACAACAAGATATGAATAACTTCCAAGATAGTAATGATGATGCTGAAGAAATATTAATGTAAGGTGGTGTCGATATGACGGTTTTATTATTTCTAATTTTAGTATTTATTGGTATATTTATAGTAGCTTATAGAAATAAGAAAAATGATAGTGTATATAAATATTTATCACAAGAAGGTAAATTATTATATGATAGATTAGCTCCATATTCTTATAAAGTAATACGTGAAAAAGTAAAAGAAATGAAGCAAGATTTCACAATACGTGAATATATTAAACAAATAATTATATTTGCTGGATTTGCAGCAGTTATAACATACTTATATTTCTATAGTATAATTTGGTCTATAATTTATGCATTAGTTGCTGTATCTGTTATACCATACCTTACATATTTAAGATATAAAAGATTATATTCAGAGTTTATATTTGAACAAATTCAAGTATATACTACAAATGTAATTATGGAATATCAAACAACAAAGTCATTTGTTAAGGCTTTAGAAGGTGTTGCTGCATCAGGTGTATTAGAAGATCCAGTTTTAACGGATGTTAAGATAATGCTTGATTTAGCATATCAAAAAGGACAAATAGATGATTCGATAGAATTTATGAATAAAAAGTATCCATACCATATAGTTAAAAATATGCATCAATTATTCTTACAAGTTACTAAAGAAGGTGCTCGTGATATATCTGGATCATTAGATAACATGTCACTGGATATAGATACACTTGTTGAAGGAGTATACCGTGATAGATTAGATAGACAACAATTCCATAAACAATTTTTAATGTATGGTGTTATGCTATTCTTCCTTGTTGCTATAATTCAATTATTACTTGGTAATGACCAATATTTAAAAATGATTGAACTATGGTATATAAAGTTAGTATTACATGCAGTATTATTGTTTAATAGTTTCTTCCTACTTAATGGAGAAAAATATTATAATGAGAATGTAGGTGGAGAATAATGTGGGAATTATTTATAGTTATAGCAATCGCACTAATTGTATGTGTAGTTAATGGTGTTATTGACAGTAAGAAATTTTTTGATGACAATAGCATATATATTAGATCTCTTAAAGAAAATGATTATGATTTCTTAGTTCATGTTAGATATGGTGAGGCAGTTGATCCAAATGTTTTATTTAATAAAAGACTTAAAAATGCAGTACTAATATTTGGAGTTGCATTAATATTCTTTATATCAAATATAAGCTTCTTAAATATACTTATATGTGCAGGTATTGCAGTATTTATATTTAAAAGTGGTTATTCAAATTTAAAGGCTTATTATAAAAAAAGATTACATGATATTGACTTATTACTTCCATATTATCTTAAGATGCTTGAAGTTTTGATTCAATATTATACAGTTCCAGTTGCAATATCAAGATCAATTGATGATGCACCAGAAATATTTAGACCTGGACTTAGAAAATTGATAACTAAGATTGAAAATGGGGATTCTAGTATTGATCCATATATGGATTTTGCTAAGGAGTATCCCGTTAGAGATTCAATGAGAATGATGCGTTTACTATACAGATTAGGTCTTGGTATCCAAGAAAATAAAGAAGAACAATTATTGTTATTATCTAAAACAATATCTTCACTTCAAAATAAAGCAAGAGAACAAAAATACAAAGAAAGACTTGAAAAGATGCAAGGAAAGACAATGATAATGCTTGGTGGTACAGGAGCAGGAGTTATAGTTTTACTATTAGTAGCTATGATGATGCTTATGAATACAATGTAAAATAAATTTATTAAAATATCATAATATTAAATGTTATGATGTTTTTTACTTGTATGTCAAGAAAATTAAAAAAATTAAAAAAAATTTAATTTTTCAAAAATCAGAGTTTTGTGTTCAAAAATTAACGA
>CANRKE010000004.1 GCA_947631135.1 uncultured Bacilli bacterium
AAAAAATAATTTTTGAAGATATTTTTCTGTTTTTTGAGCTCAAAACTCTGATTTTTGAAAAATTAAATTTTTTTTAATTTTTATTTATTTTCTTTAATACATAGTATTTACATTTATATGCACAATTTATTTCTATATACTTATCTAAGTTATCTATATTATTATAATTTTTAACATTTTTATTTTTATTATCATAAAAACCTTTAAGTCTTAATTTTGAATATGATATATCACCTACTATATAATCAAAATCTTTAAAATATGATGTATAGGCATTATTAAATTCTTCTAAATCAAAACCATTATTATCTTTAATTAATTCATAATTATATTCCTTATCATCTAATTTTACTGTTATCATTTTCAATACTCCTTACTATATGCATCTGCTTGTGATTTATATTTATCTAAATTACTACTTGAATTCCATGTCATATAACCGCCATTAATTCCAGCATCAAACAATCCCCTTATTTCATTTTCAACTTCTTTGGAAGAATATATAAACCCTCCTGATTGTTTATAATTTGGAACATCATAGGTCTGCACCCAAGATCTATCAATTGCTGGTGTTGGTACTTCACTTCTTCTTTTCATTGCATATTCCTTAGCCCAATAATTAAGTATTTCATATGGCATTGTCCAAACAGGATTTTTAAATCCATATTCATACTTACTGAAATGATCAGGATATGGCATCGCACTAATTACATCTACAACATTTGATATTGCAGGATAATATTGACCATATGCTGTAACATACTTATGAGCCGATTCTCCAAATACATCAGCAGCAACATATACGTTTAATTTGTGTAACTCATCAGTTGCATACATTAAAAATCTTTGTACTGCTTGTGACTTTGTTTCTTCATAATCATTACCATAATCGATTAATCCCAATCTTTCATTTTCCAAAACTTTATCAGGAAATCTCACATAATCAAATTGTATTTCATTGAATCCCATAAGTTTAACTGCTTCTTTTGCAAGTTCTACATTATATATCCATACATCTCTTTTAAATGGACTAGGCCAATACGTATTAGCATGTAAGTATGCTTGTCCACTTCTAGTATCTTTAATTGCATTTTCACTATGATCTGTTGCATAGTACATATCTTTAAATACTGTAATTCTACCTATAACATAAAATCCATTATCTTTAATTTTCTTTATTGCGTTTTTATATTCATCGACACTATTAAATGCGTTAGCATAACTTGTTTCAGAATATTTTTTCATAACATCTGATTTATAGGCAGGTGATTCATTATCTTTAATATCAACTACAAATGAATTTATTTTAGTAGTTTTAGCAAATTCTATATACTCATCAACTTTACTGATAACATCTCTACCACCATTTAAATATAGAGCATAAACTTTATCTGGCATAACATTATCCCTAAATTTTGGCTTTACACGAGGATAATAATCTAAGTCACCAGCATTTCCAGCATCTAAGCTATCACCCATACTAGCATGTATATCGTGATATTTTTCTTTTTCGTAATATAACTCTGCATCTTCTTTTGTATAGGCAATATAATTTCCATATACATATCCAGTTTTATCCCCTATTTTAACTTTATAATAATCTATACTACCATCATCATTTATTTTGTTATAACTAACTACTTCTAATTTCTCTCCCTTTTTAGTTTGTGATAAAATACTTCCTGATTTAATATCTTTATATAAAACTGCCGGCGTACGAACAAATACTTTCTTCTCAAGAGCTAATGAATCATTATTTCTATTTAAATTGTCTTTATTTATATAAACATCTTTTTTATTATATATACATTTTATATATGTATTTTTATCTTTACTTATCTTATCACCTTTAGATTTAACTATACTACCTCTACTAATAACATCAATTTTATTTATATTTTCATCATATATATCTACTTTATCAGTATCAGCCATAATATAGTATGTTCTATATAATATCATGTTATTTTTACTAAAAAATATATAATATATACTAAAAGTTATAACTATTAATATTAGTAATATAGGAATTATTTTTTTCATAATTAACCACTCCAATACTTTATGGTAAAATTATAATAAATTTATTCATCTATTGGAATAGAAAATTGACTAGATGAGTTATTTCCAGAATAATAATTCGGTACTGTACCTTCTATTAGTTTTATTGCAACAGGTATTTCTGTTTCAATATTTATTTCACGACTTGTAATCGGTAATAATACTTGTTCAGTTATATTTACATTTATAACTATTTCAAGTAATGCATTATTAATACCATAATCTTTTATTTTTGATTTAAAAGATGATTCGATATCACCAACTAAACTAAGTTTAATAGGTATCTTTGGTCCAATATTAGCAAGTAATGAATTATTAAAAGCAACAGATAATGGTACTTCATATATTATTCCTTTTTTTAATTTATCTTTATCATCTTCTACTGTTACATCATCTGGTAATTCAATTAAATCAATTTTACCTTGTTCTAATCTCTTTAAATTAATCTGTATCGTACTAGTTAATGATGACAAAGTTTTATTTACTACATAAGGATTAAAATCTACTCCTGTTATCTTACCGTTACTATCTTTATTTGTAATAACTAAATCATTTATATCTAATTTTTCTGCAGCCTGTTTTGTAACAGCTCTATTAATGATTATAGTTGATATTTTTTTAGTTTGTCTTTCTGCATATTTTACAATATTTGGTGTAATTGCTTTATTTATATAATATATTAGAAAAAAAGAAGTTATTACACAAGAAAATATTACTAATAATATTTTTTTTAGCCTTTTTCTTCTTTTTTTATATACTGTTTTATATTTTTTTAAATGCATTTTCATTTTTTTCACCTAATAAATATTATGTTAGATGAAAATTATAAATTATTAATCTGCGAAGAAATCATCAAAAAATTGATCATCACTAATATCTTCAACTGAATTTTCTAAATCTTCATATGGTATATTTTTAACCACATCTTCATCAGATATTTCTTTTACATTATTATATTCATCATTATCTGGTTCCTTAACAAAATTAACTGTTTCATTATTGTTATTTTCTTTAGGTAATTCAATATTAGGAGCAACATTTTCTTCAATTTTATTATCGATAGTATTACTATCGTTGTTCTCTTGTTGTTGCATTTCTTTTTCTTTTCTTTCTTCTTCTTCAAGTTCAGCTATTTTTTGATCGATTTTTCTAACTAAATCGTCTACGTTAAAGTCAGAATTATCATTACTCATTGGTCCAAATGGATTTGGTGCATCATTCATCATAAATGGATTTATAGGAATTGATGGTGATGGACCAGATGATGGTTCATCTAATATATTCAACAGATTATTTTTCTTTTTTTCTTTAACAAATTCTTTTAAATCAAACACATTGACCTCTTTTTTATTTCTTGTTGGAAATGTCGCGTCAGGGAAATTTCCACTACCCCAATTCATTTTAAAATTTGGAGTCATTTTAGTTTTAAAAGCATTTAATCTTAAACGTTTTATTATTACTTCAAATTGCTTCATTGTTTGTAAATCAGTTATTGTAACAAGTGGAGTTGATGAGGTTTTTTCTTTTTCTTTACTCTTTACCTCACCACATAGTTTAGATATTTCTTCAAGTGCTTGTAATTCTGTACTTATAAGATATACTATGTTACCACAGTTACCTTTAATAGTTTCTGCATTTTCTTTTCCATATACTTGATTTAATTGTGCAAAGTTTTGAATTATAAATGTAAATCTTATTTGTCTTGAACGTGCCGCTGTAATCATTGTAGTAACATCTTTAAGTGGTGGCATATTAGCAAACTCATCAAGTATAAAATTAGTTCTTACAGGTAATTTTCCACCATTTTCTTGAGCAACATCAATAAGTGTTTCATATACTTGTTTTAAGAATATTGTAGCAAGTGGATGATATGTCTTTTTTTCATCTTGTATTATTATAAATACTGCTGTTTTTTCTTTACCAATATCTTGCATATCAAAATCACTATATGATAACATTTCAGATAAGTTTTCTTTTGATGAAAACAATTTAATTTTTTGTCTAAATACTGCAAGAATTCCACCCTTAGTATCAGATGGTGCATTTATTGTCGATGATGCATTTATATATGCAGGTTTTGTAGGATCTTTCATTTCAAAATATTCTTTTATATATGTTGATCCTGCAAACTTATCTTCACCAACTGTTGACATAAAATTTATACTATTTAAATTTACTCTCGATTCATCTGTATCTTCAAATAGTCCAAGAGATAATCCAGTAAAGTAATCTGCTGAAGATTTTTCCCAAAATGGATCTGCTTGACTTTTTTCATCATACAAAATATTTATTGCTAAGTCATCTAATAATTCTGTAGATTTATCAGGATTTCCATTTTTATATAATTTTAATGGCAACTGAAACGGATTCCACGCATTACCTTTTTGTGGATCACGTAAATTAAGTATTATTATTTTATATCCTCTTGATTTTAACATCTCAGCAGTCTTTTCATATATTTCACCTTTAGGGTCAGTTATAATCATAGATTCGCCTTTTTTAGCAAGTAATTGTACCATTGGAAATACTATTACTTGAGTTTTACCACTACCAGTAGATCCAAGTATTAAATTATGATATTCACTGTTATCTACCCAAACAGTTTTTCCATCATTAATAAGTGGTATACCTGCATATTTACTTTCTTTTTCTGTAGGAATTACAGGTTTTAATTCCCTTTGCATTTCTTTTGCTTTAGTCCATCTAGCATATCCTTTATCTTTTTTTTGTGTTGAAAATCCTACACCTTTATCTCTTTCAAAAAAATATGAATTTACACTACCAATTGCAACTAATAATACAATAATATAAAATACTATAGTTGGTAATAAATATTTAGTATTTGTAAATGCAGGTATTGGATTCAATCCATGAAATTCACCAGTTGAAACAAGTGATGAAAAATTTAAAACTGCAATTGCAACTAAATAAAATAATACAATCAGCATTAATACAAATATTAACCAATCCTCTGGATCTGCAGATAATTTAAATTTCATCTCGATACCTCCTGTCAAACAATAATTACATTATATCACTTAAATTATAAGTTGTAAATTTAAAAAAAGAAGAAATTTTAAAATATAGTATATATTTTATTTAGTTCTTCCATTTTCTTTGTTTGATTGATATTCAAAATAGTTTCTTGCACCTGTATCATTAGGATTTTCATAAAATCTTTGTCTATAGTAATCTTCTAATTCTTCATCCGTTAATGTTCCCTTAATTCTAGCTGCTTCAAAACCATCTAACATATTACCAATTGTTGCATCCATAACATCTTTTATACCTATATCATTTTTTGATAAAATTGCTGCAGTCGAAAAACCTATCGCAGTAGCAAGTCCTATAGCTATTAATCTTTCTTTATTAAATAATTTTGTTTTTTTCTTCTTATTATCATAAACTCTAATAGTACCATTCTTTGTTTTAATTAATTTTGTATGTTTTTTCTTATAATCTGCTATAATATTATTTCTAAGTTTTAACATATAGATATATTCTTTCGAATTATTTTCAATTGGACCACAAGTAACATCTTTTCCATTTTTAAGTCTTACTTTAAAAAAAGTAAAATTTGATGATTGTTTATCGATTTTAATATTTGCTATTTCTTTATCATAATACATAAACAAATCAGTGTATTTAATAATGCTCATATAACTCACATCCTAATCTATTTAAAATATATCATTTAATTGGATATTAGTCAATAGAAACAAAAATATTTACACATTTTTATTATATCCTAATAAATAATATATATTACAATATAATATTATTTATTAATGGAATATATTACAAGGCTTAAAATATTAAATTCTACACATAATATTAATGTCCACAAATAATTATTAAAAGGAGAGTTTTTATGTTTTTTAAAAAAATTAAAAAAAGCATTGCAGTTTTATTTGTATCTGTATTACTTAGTATACCCAATTTAACATATGCTTATTCAGATTATATTATTCCAGGTGGCGAAAACGTAGGAATTTTAGTAAATGCAAAAGGAATAATAATAGTCGGAATGTATAAAGTTAATGATGTATATCCAGGACGTATTGCATCTTTAGAAGTTGGTGATATAATAACTAAAGTTAATGATAAGAAAGTAACTACTATAAGCGATATGGTTAAAGAAATAGAAAACAGCGAAGATAAAGAAAATATCAAAATAGGATATACAAGAGACAACAAAGAATATGATACTATTTTAAAATTAGTTAAACAACAAGATGGTGTATATAGAACAGGACTTTATGTAAAAGATAGTATCAATGGTATAGGTACTCTTACTTTTATCGATCCGGAAACGAAAAACTATGGTGCATTAGGTCATGAAATAATCGAAACTAACACTAATGAAAAACTTGATATTAAAGATGGAAAGATATATAAATCTGATATTACAGGTATAGACAAGAGTGAGCGAGGTAATCCAGGTGAAAAACAAGCCAAATATTATCCTGAAACAATCTATGGTAAAATTTTAGAGAATACAAAAAGTGGTATATTTGGAAAATATAGTGCAGATATGCCTACTACTGATAAAATTGAAGTTGCCAAACCTAGTGAAGTAAAATTAGGTCCTGCAACTATAAGAACAACATTACAAGATAACAAAATCAGTGAATTCAATATTAATATTATAAAGATTAATCCAAATGAGGATGATAGTAAAAATATTTTATTTGAAATAACTGATGAAGATTTACTTGAAAAAACAGGTGGTGTTGTACAAGGAATGAGTGGTTCGCCTATAATACAAAATGGTAAAATAATTGGTGCAGTTACACATGTAGTTGTAGACAATGCTAAAGTTGGGTACGGTATATTTATTACTACAATGCTAAAAGAAGCAGAAAACTAATTTCTGTTTCTTAATTTTATATAGCATAACTATCTTCCATAGTAAATTCTATATTTTCTTCTATCCATTCTTTTCTAGGCTCAACTTTATCACCCATTAATACATTTACACGTTTTTCAGCTAACGCAGCATCTTCAATACTTACTTGTATTAAACTTCTATTATCAGGATCCATAGTTGTTTCCCATAATTGATCAGCATTCATTTCACCTAGACCTTTATATCTTTGTGTTTCTAATTTTACTTTACTAGTTTTTAATATTTCCATTCTCTCTTCATCAGTCCAAGCATAATATATTGTTTTACCATTTGATAATTTATATAATGGTGGCATAGCAATATATAAGTGTCCATCTTCTATTAGAGGTTTCATAAATCTATAGAAGAAAGTAAGTAATAGTATTTGAATATGTGCACCATCATCATCTGCATCTGTCATTATTATTATTTTATCATAGTTACTATCTTTAACTTCAAAATCATGTCCAACACCTGCACCTATAGTAGTAATTATAGTACCTATTTCTTCATTTTTAAATATTTCTTCAGCACGTGTTTTTTCACTGTTTATAACTTTTCCACGAAGAGGTAATATCGCTTGAAATTTTCTATCTCTTCCCTGTTTTGCACTTCCACCTGCACTATCTCCTTCGACTAAGAATAGTTCATTCTTTTTAGGATTTTTACTTTGTGCTGGTGTAAGTTTTCCAGATAATATTCTTTCTTTTTTAGTACCTTTACTTTTTCTTGCTTCATCTCTTGCTTTTCTAGCTGCTTCTCTAGCTTGTTTACTATTTATGGATTTACCTACAATCTTAGTTGCTATTTCATTGTTTTCTTCTAAGTAAAATTTCATTTGTTCATATACTACTGATTCCACTACTGTTCTTGCAATTGGTGTTCCTAATTTTGCTTTTGTTTGCCCTTCAAATTGAAGTAGTGCTTCTGGTACTTTTAAAGATATTATTGCAGTTAATCCTTCTCTAACATCAGATCCATCAAAATTTGAATCTTTAGCTTTAATTAAATTATTTGCTCTTGCATATTCATTAAATATTTTAGTAAGTGCTGTCTTAAATCCAACCTCATGACTACCACCATCACTTGTTTTTACATTATTTACAAATGAAACAATATTTTCACTATAACTATCTGTATATTGTAAAGCAATATCTACTTCTATCTTATCTTTTGTACATGAAAAGCTAAATACATCATTTAATGCTTTTTTACTTTCATCCAAATATTCAACAAAAGCTTCTAATCCTTTATCATAATGATAAACTTCTTTTTTCTCTTCTATAAGATCTTCAACTTCTATAGTTACACCTTTTATTAGAAATGCTGATTCTTGCATTCTTTCGCATACTGTAGAAAATGAAAATTTAGTAGTTTGAAATATTGTACTATCAGGCATAAAAGTAACAGTTGTACCCGTTTTTTTAGATTTTCCTACTTTTTTTAATGGTACTTTAGTGTGTCCACCATTTTCAAATCTTATATAGTATTCTTCATTATCACGTCTAGTATAAACCTCTAACCAAGAAGATAGTGCATTAACAACACTTGCACCAACACCATGTAATCCACCAGAAACTTTATATCCACCTTCTTCAAATTTACCACCAGCATGTAAAACAGTATATATTACTTCAGGTGTACTTCTTCCTGATTCATGCATTCCAGTAGGTAAGCCACGACCTTCATCAGTTACACTTACACTACCATCTTTATTAAGTGTAATTTTTAAATAATTACCATATCCATTTATACATTCATCTATTCCATTATCAACTATTTCCCATATTAGATGATGTAACCCTCTTTTATCAGTTGATCCAATATACATACCAGGTCTTTTTCTAACTGCTTCTAATCCTTCTAATATTTTAATAGATTTTTCATTATATGCCATTATATCACGTCCTTAATCTTACTAATTAATTATAACATTATTTTTTTTATCAATCAAATCAATTATTAAAATTTATAATAAATTATAGTTATTTCTACCTTTGTTATCTATATAATTAATTATATCATCATATACATTTTTATTATTTTCAATATAATTATTATCATTAAGATTATTTGCTATATCATCATAACTATCATATGCTAAACTAGATAATAAATAAATATAATTATTTTCTAAATATTTATTAAAATGTTTCTTTAATATACCTGTAATTACATATATATCTTTATTAGGTAATATAGTAAAGAATATTCTTATTCCAAGAGCTCTTATTTCATATATTCCTTTTTGATTACCACAATGAAACTTTTTATATTTTAATCCATTATTTAAATTTATATCATTATATTCTAATTCATTAAGTAAATACTTAAAACTTGAATAATATTCTTTTGGTATATTTTTAATAAATTTATAAAATTTTGTATTAGTATAATCAGTATCATTATTATTATTATTATTTAAAAATATTAAATGTCTTCTGTTTTTACTTTTTTTATCATTAATATTATTATCTTTTTTTAATTCATTATACAAATTGCTTATAATAAGTAAATTTTCATGCAAATATTCATCTAATACTTCATAATCCTCTGAATTATTAGATATTTTTTTTGATTCATCTATTATCTTATAAATATCTTTCAATATTAATTTACCATTATATAAATCTAATTCTTTTTTTATTTCAGATATTTTGTCTATTTTAAAATATTCTGTATCTATTAATTTTTTCTCATCTATATGTTTACTATAATATTTATAATTATCATAATTATTTATATATTTTAAATTACAACATTCATTATAAAAAAATCGATTTATTTCATTTAAAAGTTCTAGTTCATCGTTATCTAATATTTGAGTATCGCTTTGTTTAGTATCACCAAAATTTATTTCTTCTTCTAATCTTTCAAGTTCTTGTTTTTCTTTTTCTTTTCTGGCAATCCATAGTTTTTTTATTCTTTCCTCTTCTTTTATTCTTTTTTCTTCCTCATCTTTTAAGTATTTTTGATGCTCTTCATTTAAATATTTCTCAACTTTATCCATTTCATCACTTTCTAATATATCAAAATATTCAGCTATTGTTACTAAAAGTTCTGGGATATAATTCTTAGTAAATAATTTATTAGAATTTCTAAGTTTTATTAAATTAATAGAACTTGTATAATAATTTTTTAAAATATCTAATTTTTTAATATTTTTTTTATTTTTCTCTTTTAATTCATCTTTTATATTTTTCAAAATATCCTTATTTAGATTTATATCTATATCTGACACTTCTTTATTTTTTCTTAATTTTAAAGCTTTTACTATTTCATCTAATTTATCTTTATTAATAATAGCAAGATATTTTTTTTCAATTTCTCCAAGTTCATAAGTAAATTTAAGATAATATTTTGATTTTTCATCAAAAAAATTTTCCAATTTTCTTATAACATTATTATTGGTAGCAACTAATTTTTGCATATTTTCTATTAATTTTTTACTATCTTTTAAATATTTTTCTAATCCATTAAAAAATTTGTTCAATATATCTTCATTATCTAACATATCTACACCTCTTCTATACATATTAATTATGAATTTAAAAACTCTTTTACATCATTAATTGTATTATCGAAATTATCATAATCAACATTAAACCAATTTACATCCATCTGATTATTAAAGAATGTATATTGTCTTTTTGCATAATGTCGTGAATTTTTTTTGATATTATCTATTGCTTCATTTAAACTACATTCACCCTTAAAATAGGCAAATAATTCTTTATATCCTATCGCACTATTTAATACTCTACTATTTGGATATTTATGATACAAAACTTTTGCTTCATCAACTAAACCATTATCAATCATAATATCTACTCTATTATTTATTATTTTATATAAATTATCTCTATCTGTAGTAAGACCTATTAAAATAAAATCATATAATTTCTTATTACCATTATTACTATTACTTTTTCTATTTAGAAAAGCAATTAATCTTTTTCTATTATTTATATGTATATTACAATTTTTATCTATTTTTAAAGCTTCTTCATATAGTTCTTCATTAGTATATTCATCATAATTATTAATAATATCATAATCAATAAATTCATAATCATATAATAATGATTTTATATATAAGCCTGTCCCACCAACAATTACAACATTTTTATTTTCTTTAATTAACTTGTTTAATATTCTTCTACCATCTTTTTGATAATCATATACAGAATAATTTATATCAGGTTCTTTAATATCTATTAAATGATGCTTTATTCCTTCCATTTCTTCTTCTGTTACTTTCGCACTACCGATATTTAAATGTTTATATATTTGGACACTATCACCATTTATTATTTCAGCATCATAATATTTTGCAAGATTAATACTTAGTTTTGTCTTTCCAACACCAGTAGGTCCAATTATTACTATTATTTTACTCATTTCAATTCCTCTTCTTTATTATATATATAAGAAAAAATGTAAGATAACTTACATATATTTACTCATTTGTTTCATCATTTGATTAACTTGTTTTTGGCTTGGTGTTCTACCCATACCACTCATCATAGTTCTTATCATTTCTTCATTTATTGGTGGATTCTTCTTCATCATTTTCTTAGTATATTTTTGTGAAATAAAAAATCCAGCAACCAATCCAATAATTAATCCAATCACAACTTGTAAAATATCCATTAACATATATTTATCCCTCCAAATTAATTGTACTAAAATTTTTAAATTTTTACAACGCTAATATGATATTATTTGCATTTTTCATTATCTTCACTAAGTAATTCAGATAATTTAACCATATTATAACCCTTATTATTTATATAATTTATTACTAGTTTAATTTCATTTAAAGTTGTATCATTTATATCAAATGATATCATACTTCCATTTTTAATTTTATTTTTAACAGTTATAACTGGTGTATTTTCAACTATTATATCTGGTATTATTGTATTTATCTTATTATTTTGACATACTGTTAAATCATTTATAGAAAATGATTCTAAATAACAAAATTTTGGATTATTATAATTTAATTGATCTAATATACTATTATTCCAATTTATTAAATCTTTATTATATTTTTTATTATATCCTAAATTTAATACTTCAAATTTGTTATTAATTAAATCTTGTACATATTCTACATTATCTTCAAGATATGTACCATCTATAAATATAGTTGAATCTACATTACTTTCTGATAATATATTAATTAATTTATTTATATTATTTTGATTAGTATTATTATATATCTTAAATATTAAACTTACATTATTTCTAATTTCATTACCACTTACAATATATTTATCATAATTATCTTTTAATAAATTTTTATTAAATATCTTTTTATATACTAACATTTTATCATTAAATGTACCTATCTTTTTAAGATTTTCATAACTTTTATCTATATTTATTTCGCATCCATTTATACCTGGTATTATAGTATTATTAGTTACTATTGCTTCTTCTACATTTATTTTATATTTATTTTTATTCTTATTAATTTCATTCATAAGTGGATCACTCTGTTTAATTACTAGTGCGACTCTATCTGTAATAAAAAAACTGAATATTATAAGTAGAAATATTCCAATATATGATAATATATTTTTCATTTACTTCACCCATTTAAATATATGTATTTAAATTTAAAACTTTCATATATTGAAAGTTATTTAGAAAATGAATAATAAAAGTCATGATAGTTTTTAAAAGGCTAAAATATTATCTTACAAATATATCTAAAAATTATTGAAAATTTATATTAATTATAAAATAAATCTGTTATAATAATTACTACATTAGAGGTGATAAAATTGGAAACTTTAGCACTTAAATTAAGACCTAAAAAGATAGATGATGTAATAGGGCAAAAACATTTAATAGGTAAAAATAAAATACTATCTAATTTAGTTAAAAACAAAAGATTATTTTCAATGATATTTTATGGTAAACCAGGTATAGGTAAAACAACTATTGCTCTTGCTTTAGTTAATGAATTAGGATTTAGATATAGAATGATAAATGCTGTTACACATTCAAAAAAAGATATAGATATAGTAATTGAAGAAGCTAAGATGTATGATGGTATAGTATTACTTGTTGATGAAATACATAGATTAAATAAAGATAAACAAGATATATTGCTACCCCATCTAGAAAGTGGATTAATAACTTTAATTGGTATGACAACAGCTAATCCATATCATAAAATAAATCCTGCAATAAGAAGTAGATGTCAAATATTTGAATTACATGAACTTGGATATGATGATATAAAAGAAGCAATAGAAAAAATAGAAAGGAAAAAAATTTTAAAGAATTTAAAGATAGATGATGATGCAAAAGATAGTATTATTAATTCATCTAGTGGTGATTTAAGACATGCTTATAATTTAATAGAAATGGCTTATTATTCATCAAGCGATCAACATATAACTCTTGATGAGTTAGAAAACATGGGTTGTAAACCAATATTTTTTCATGATGCAAATGAAGATGGATATTACGATGTTATTTCTGCACTTCAAAAATCAATCAGAGGAAGTGATGTTGATGCTTCCCTACACTATTTAGCGCGTTTAATTGAAGCTGGTGATTTAGATATAATATGTAGAAGATTAAATGTAATTGCTTATGAAGATATTGGTCTTGCTAATCCTAATGCAGGATTATATGTAGATGCAGCAATAAATAGTGTAGAAAGATTGGGACTACCAGAAGCAAGAATAATACTTGCTAATATAGTAATACTACTTGCCCTATCTCCAAAAAGTAATTCAGCATATCTTTCTATAGATAGTGCTATTTCAGATATTAAAATTGGTAATACATCTAATGTTCCAAATAATATTAAAACTACTTCTAAAGATTATCTTTATCCTCATGATTATCCTAATCATTTTGTAAAACAACAATATATGCCAGATAATTTAATTGGTAAAAGATATTATAAACCACAAAATAATAAATATGAAAATAATTTAAAAGCAGTATTAGAAAAATTAGAAAAATTAAAAGATCAACAATAATATATTTTTTAAAATTTTTATATTTACTATTACATATATCGACAATATTTTTTCATTCTATACATTACTATATTGTTAGAGGTGATTTAGATGAAAAAATTAAGGTATATTCTTCCTATATCTTTAGCTATAGTAATTGGACTATATTTAGGAAAATTAGTATATACAAATTATGAAAATAATAAAAGATATATTGAAACATTTAAAACTGATAGCGATGTGTATTTTTTACAACAAGGTGTATATACTACTAAAGAATCTATGACTGAAAATGCATCTAATTTATCTGATTATATATATGCATTAGATGATGATAAATATAGAGTATTTATTGGTATATCATCAAACCAAGATACTGCTAAAAAAATTAAAAATATATATACTGATAAAGGTATTGATATATATATTAAAAAAGATACTATATCAGATAACTCTTTTGTTGAAAAATTAAAAGAATATGATAAAATGATCGATAATACAACAGATAATAATGAAATATTAAATTATGAAAATCAAATAATGAAAGAATATGAATTATCTTATAGTGAAAAGTAATTAATATCATAATATTATATTTTAAAATTATAAATTTTGTATTATAATAATTGTTAAAGGTGATAAATATGTTAAATAAACCAAAGAAAAAAATAGATATTAAATATATTATTTTATTTATTGTAATAATAATAATTTTAATACTTGTTATCTTTTCATTCATAATTAAAGATAAAAGAAAGCTATCTGCACCTGAACGTTTTATTAAAGATTGCTTGATTAGTGTTGAAAATATTGTTTTATATCCATTTAGATTTGTTAAAGATGAAATTACTGAATTTATATATTTAAAAGATGTATATAAAGAAAATAAAGTCTTAAAAGAAAATTTAGATAGATATGATTTATTATATACTCAAAATCAAGAACTTAAAAGACAAATTGAAGAATTAAAAGAAGAATATGGAATTGAAAATATATTAAGTGAATATGAATATGTTAAAGCAACTGTTATAAATAGAAATGTTGCATATTGGTATGATACTATGACTATTAATAAAGGTAGTAAAAGTGGTATTACTGAGGATATGGCTGTTATTACCAGTAAAGGTTTAATAGGTAAAGTTATAAAAACAACAAAGAATACTAGTGAAGTAAAAATGATAACTTCATCTAATTCAAATAATAAAATATCTGTTATTATTGATGATGTTGAAAATAACCTTAAATTGTATGGAATATTAACTAATTATGATGTTAAAAAAAATATGTTAGCTATAGAAGGTATTAGTGAAAATAGTAATATTAAAAAAGGAAGTAAAGTATATACTAGTGGATTAAATGATATATTCCCTAGTGGTATATTAGTTGGTGAAGTTGATAGTGAAATAAAAGATAATTATGGTCTATCTAAAATTGTATATGCATCTGCATCAAATGATATGTCAGATGTAAGTTATGTAAGTGTTTTAAAGAGGAAAGAATAATTATGTTTATGTATATTGTAACTATTATTTCACTACTCTTAGATTTATTTTTATCCACTATATTACCAATAGTAAATACATCAAATAACTTTTTTATACCTATGTTTACTATTGTATCATTAGTCTTAATGTATCCATATTTTAATCATAAACAAAATAATTATATTAGATATGCAATAATCATTGGATTTATTTATGATATTTTAATAACTAATACTCTATTAGTTAATGCAACTATATTTGCTTGTCTGGCAGCATTTATTAGATTTCTGGATAGTGGATTATCCAATAATTTATTAAGTATTATTATTAAATCACTATTAGTTATATTTGTATATGATGTTGTAATGTATCTGATACTTTCTTTAATTGGTTATATTAATTTTAATATATTTGATATACTATTTAAATTATTAAAATCTATATCATTAAATTTAATATATATTATTGTTTGTTATAGTATAACTAATAGAATAGCTAAAAGGTTAAAAATTAAAAAATTTATATAAACTAAATAATATTCAATTGGATATAAAAAAGTAAGGTTTATTGTTTATTTTGGATAATAACCTTACTTATTTATTATTTATCTCTTAATTCTGCACCTAATTCATTTTCAACTTTAGAAATTATATCATTAAATACACTCATTACTTCTTCATCAGTCAAAGTTCTATTAATATTTGAAAATGTTAATTTAAATGCAATTGATTTTTTACCAGGTAAAACATTTTCTCCAGTATATACATCAAATATTTGTACATCATTTAATATACTAGTACCATTTTTTCTTATAACATTCATTATCTTTGAACTTTCTAAATCTTTATCTACAACGAATGCCATATCTTTAATTATACTTGGATATTTAGATATTTCTTTATATTTGATATTTCTTATTTTTAAACTAAATAATTCATCTAAATCTAATTCAAATACATAAACATTATCAATGATATTTGGATGAACACATCCAATATAACCAATATATTTTTTATTTATATATATGCTAGCAGACATATATGGGTGCATTTCTTTAGGTAAATTATCACATACAAATTCATATCTACCATTTAATTTTAAATAATCTAATAATCCTTCAACAACACCTTTAACTAAATAATAATCTGAATTTATTTTAATATTTGAAATATTATTATTTATATAACTTCCACTTAAAAGACCTGCACACAAAGATTTTTGAGCTATATCATTGTTATCATTATAATATACATTAGATATTTCAAATATATTTACATCATTAATATTACGTGCTCTATTATATTCACATACTTCAATAAGTGATGGTATTAAACTATATCTAGTTATTTTCTTATCTTCACTTAATGGATCAGCTACTTGTATACAATTTTTTACATCTTTGGTAAACATTTTTGATTTTTCTACATTTGTTAATGTATATGTTACTGTTTCGTTAAGATTTATTGAAGTTAAATAATCTCTTATATTTACTTTATATTCTTCAAATGGTGATACACCACCTTGTTTTAATATTGAATGAGGTAATGTACCTTCCATATCAGCATAACCATGTATTCTACCAATTTCTTCGATTAAATCTTCCTTAATAGAAATATCTAAACGTCTAAATGGTACAGTAACTAAATATTTATTTTTATCAAGACTAAACTTAAATCCTAATTTTTTAAATATATCAGATATTTCTTCTGTTTTAATATTCATACCTAATACATTACATATTTTATCTTTAGTTATTTCAATAGTTTTTTCTTTATCATCTATATCAGAATAAATAACATAGTCATCAAGTATTTCTGCATCAGCATATTTTTCTAATAAGTGGCATGCTCTATCCATTGCTTCTTTTGTTGCATGTGCATTAACGCCTTTTTCATATCTAATAGATGCTTCACTTCTTAAAATATTTTTTGATGTATTTCTAATATTTGCTGGATTAAATACAGCAGCTTCAATAGTGATATTTTTTGTATCAGATGTTACTTCAGTAGATAATCCTCCCATAACACCAGCTAAAGCAACAGCTTCTTTATTATTTGCAATTACAATATCAGAATCATCTAGTATTCTTACTTCACCATCTAGTGTAACTACTTCTTCCCTATCTTTTGCCATTCTAACAATTATATCGTTACCTAATTTATCAGAATCAAAGAAATGTAATGGTTGACCATATTCTAACATAACATAATTAGATATATCAACTACATTATTAATAGGTCTTACTCCACTAGCCATTAATCTTGATTTAATAAATTTAGGACTTTCTTTTATAGTTACACCTTTAACCATTTTAGTAATATATATTGAACAATTTTTAGTTTGAACACTTAAATTAATATGATTTTTAACACTATCATCACATACTTTATAATTAGTATCAGGTAAGCTTATTTCTTTATTATATATAGCAGCAAATTCATAAGACATACCAATAATACTATATAAATCACTACGATTAGCTGTTAGTTCAAAATTAATTACTTCATCATCGTAATTCAAATATTCAAGAGCATCACTACCAATAATTGAATCATCTCCATCAATTAAATATATTCCATCCTTAAACTCACTTGGAACATATTTTTCTTGTATTCCAATTTCTTGAAGTGAACATAACATACCATTTGATTCAACACCACGTAAATTTGTTTTCTTTATTGTTATATCATTAGGTAAAACTGCTCCATCTACAGCAACTATCGCATATGCATCTTTTCTCACATTAGGTGCTCCACAAACAATTTGTAATATCTCTTTTCCTACATTTACTTTACATACATGTAAATGATCTGAATTTGGATGGAACTCACAATCAACTATTTTACCTATAACTAAACCAGTCGCACTACTTATCTTAGTAATTTCTTCTATTTCGTTACCAACAAGTGGTAAATCACGTGCTATATCATCAGTTTTAATATCACTAATATCTACATATTCATTTAACCATCTTCTACTTACTAGCATCATCATCACTCTTTTCTATATACTTAAATTGAGATAAAAATCTTAAATCATTTGTATAGAAATCTCTTATATCATTTATTTCATATTTCAACATTGCAATTCTTTCAACACCAAGTCCAAATGCAAATCCTGTATAAACGTCTGGATCATATCCACAATTTCTAAGTACATTAGGATGAACCATTCCTGCACCTAATATTTCAATCCATCCAGTTTTCTTACACATGTTACATCCTTTACCATTACATTTAAAACATGAAACATCAACTTCTACACTAGGTTCAGTAAATGGAAAGAATGATGGTCTAAATCTTAACTTTCTACCGTCCCCAAATAATTTATTCATTGCTACTTCTAATGTTCCTTTAAGATCAGCCATTGATATATTTTTATCTACAACTAATCCCTCTATTTGTTCGAATTGATGTGAATGAGTCGCATCATCATTATCTCTTCTATATACTTTTCCAGGACATATTATTCTTATTGGTGTTTTATCTTTATTTTCAAGCATAGTTCTTATTTGTACTGGCGAAGTTTGAGATCTAAGCAATATTTCTTCATTTATGTAGAATGTATCTTGCATATCACGTGCTGGATGTGATTTTGGTATATTTAGTAGTTCAAAGTTATATAGATCATTTTCTACTTCAGGTCCACTTTTTACATCATATCCCATTGATATAAATATTTCTTTGACTTCTTCAATAACTCTATTTAATGGGTGTATATAACCTTTTGTTATTTTTGTCCCTGGTAAAGTTATATCTATCTTTTCACTTTCTAATTTTTTATTAAGATATTCTAAATCCATCTTTTCTTTAATAGCATTTAATCTTGATTGTACACTATTCTTAAATTCATTTAAACAATATCCAAATTCTCTTTTTTCTTCATTACTTAATTCTTTCATCTTACTTGAAAGTGATGTAATGCTCCCCTTTTTACTAAGATATTTTAATCTAAAATCATTTAAATCATCATAAGTTGATATATTATTAATTGCTTCATCAACTTCTTTAATTAAATTTTCATCTATCATATTATCATCCTTTCTAATAATTAAAAAATACTCCCAACCCTTTAAGGACGAAAGTATTTTCCGCGGTACCACCTTAATTCAATAAGCACTCTACTTCTTAACGCGAAGAAAACGTAAAGGCTAAAAGGTGAATTCATAAAATGTTGTTACTAATTTTCATCAACCATTAGCTTTCTATAAACAACTTAGATTATTACTATTTCTTTATCACGGCCTTTGTAAGTAAATTGATTGTACCATAATAATAAACATTTGTAAATTCAATTATTATATTTTTTTTATAAAATTTTATTATTTTTAATATTTGAGTTATTGTTAGTTTTATTCATATTTTTAACATAATTTATATATACTTCAGCTATTTTTCTTAATTTTGAATAATTTATTTCCATCCAAATATTATCTTTATCACTTTTTATTTTTGATTCTAAATATGAATTATAAAATTGATAAAATGCACCATAATTAGGATACATTAATAATAAATATCTTGCTACATCCTTAATTTTACATTCTTTTTTAATATCTAAAAGTGGATATACTATAGCATTTTCAAATTCATCTTTAAACTTTTTATCTCTTATATATAAATTATATACATTATCAATAAAATTTTTATCATTCATAACAGATAAATCATTTAAATATAATACTTTCCTTGAATGTTTATTATCTTTTGATACAATACTTACTCTATCATATTTATTAATGTTACAATTTGTATATTGAAGAAGTCCAAGCTCATTAGTAACATTATACTTTGTTATAAATACATCAATTTTTTTTAATGTATCAGAAACAATAACATTTTTTTTATCATCATTTTTATTATAGTATACTAGTTCATACATCATACCAATCACCACTTATAGTATACACTAAATATTAAATCATAGCAATTAAATAATATTTGTTTTTATTTTATTAATTAAATACTTTAGAAATGCTTGATTATTTTTTTAGTGTGTGTTAGGATAATCATTAATTTAGGAGGTGAAAATTTATGTATGACGTTGAAGTTACTAAAATATTTAGTAATATTTATCAAATCCGAAAAAATTTGGGTAAAGATATAGCAGATGATATAATAATTAAATTGTTCGAAAAAGATGTTTTGAATATTAAAAATGCAGAATTAAGCTATGAGTTTGCTAAAAATATAGCGGGTGCAGATATTAAGGCTCATGAAAAGGTTGTCATTGATAGTAAAGATCCAAAATTTAATTATTGGTTTGTAGCTTATATAGAAGGTGCAGATATTGAAGCCCATGAAAAGGTTGTTATTGAGAGTAAAGATCCTGAATGGAATTATAATTTTGCTAGTAATGCAAAATGTACAGATATTAAGGCTCATGAAAAGGTTGTCATTGATAGCAAAGATCTATTATATAATTTTTGTTTTGCTCGTGATGTAGAAGGTGCAGATGTTTTAGCTCATGGTAAAGTTATTGTTGATAGTAAAAATCTAGAATATAATGTAGCATTTATGCTTAAAATAAAGGGTGCAGATATTGAAGCTCATAAAAAAGCTATTATTGACACTATTGCTAATATTAAAAAATTTAATAAAGGTTATAAATACAATAGAAATGGTAATGATACTGGAACATGCCTTGTAAAAATACTTTCTTTATTAAACCCATAAAACAAAGTTAATGTATATTAATAAACAAACTTTGTTTTTTAAATTTTATTACTTAAGTAATAACCTGAAAATAATTACTTTTCATAACTATACGTAACTTGAATATTGTCAAAGGGATAATGCGTTTTTATGAAATTATTATTTAAATACTTTAGAAATGCTTGATTATTTTTTTAGCGTGTGTTAGGATAATCATTAATTTAGGAGGAAAAATTTATGAATGAAATTGATGAAATATTTTCTAATATTCAAGAAATACGAAATAAATATGGTGATGATATAGTAATTAAATTGTTTGAAAATGATATTTTGAATGTTAAAAATCCAGAATTAAGCTATAAGTTTGCTGAAATGGTAAAGAGTGCGAATATTTTAGCTCACGGTAAAGTTGTCATTGATAGCAAAGATCCAAGATTGAATTATGAATTTGCTTTTAATGTAAAAGGTGCAGATATTAAGGCTCATGAAAAAATTGTTATTGAAAGTAAAAATCCTGAATGGAATTATTGGTTTGCTAAAAATATAGCAGGTGCAGATATTGAAGCCCATGAAAAGGTTGTTATTGATAGCAAAGATCCTGAATGGAATTATGAATTTGCTAAAAATATAGCAGGTGCGGATATTAAGGCTCATGAAAAGGTTGTCATTGATAGCAAAGAGCTAGTATATAATTTTTGTTTTGCTCATGATATAAAAGGTGCGGATGTTAAGGCTCATGAAAAGGTTGTCATTGATAGCAAAGATCTAGATTGGAATTATAAATTTGCTCACTATATAGAAGGTGCGGATGTTTTAGCTCATGGTAAAGTTATTATTGATAGTAAAGATTTAGATTGGAATTTTAAATTTGCTTTTAATGTAAAAGGTGCGGATGTTTTAGCTCATGGTAAAGTTATTATTGATAGTGAAGATCTAGATTGGAATTTTAAATTTGCTCACTATATAGAAGGTGCGGATGTTTTAGCTCATGGTAAAGTTATTGTTGCTAGTAAAGATCTAGATTGGAATTATAAATTTGCTCACTATATAAAAGGTGCGGATGTTTTAGCTCATGGTAAAGTTATTATTGATAGTAAAAATCCAAGATGGAATTATAAATTTGCTCATGATATAAATGGATCAGATATTTTAGCTCATAGTAAAGCTATTGTTGATAGTAAAGATCTAGATTGGAATTATTATTTCGCTCATGATATAAAAGGTGCGGATGTTTTAGCTCATGGTAAAGTTATTATTGATAGTAAAGATCTAGAACGAAATTATAATTTTGCCCGTGATATAAAAGGTGCTGATGTTTTAGCTCATGGTAAAGTTATTATTGATAGTAAAGATCTAGGATGGAATTATTGGTTTGCTAAAAATATAGCAGGTGCAGATATTAAGGCTCATGGTAAAGTTATTATTGATAGTAAAAATCCAGAATGGAATTATAATTTTGCTCACGATATAAAAGGTGCTGATATTAAGTTTCATGAAAAAATTGTTATTGATAGTAAAGATCCAAAATGGAATTATTATTTTGCTCGTGATATAGATGGTGCAGATATTGGAGCTCATGAAAAGGTTGTTATTGATAGTAAAGATCCAGAATGGAATTATAATTTTGCTCACGATATAAAAGGTGCAGATATTTTAGCTCATAAAAAAATTGTTATTGAGAGTGAAGATCCAAGATGGAAGTATCTTTTAGTTAGTGATATAATACATAATAATTTTTTTACTAATAATGAAAATGAAAAATTTAATAATGAATTTGATGAAGATATAAATGATATTAATAAAATCACTGCAAAAATACTTTCTTTATCAAACTCTAAAAAACAAAGTTAATGTGTATTAATAAACTTTGTTTTTATTTTATTATTTAAATATAACGTTTTGACTTATATTAATTAAAGTTTTATAATGATTGTGGTGATTAAATATGTATGATAATTGTAATTTATGTCCACGAAAGTGTAATATTAATAGGAACTTAAACAATGGTTTTTGTAAGAATAGTAATGATATAAGAATTGCTAAAGCATATCCACATATGTTTGAAGAACCATGTATTTCATATAAATATGGAAGTGGTACAATATTTTTTAGTGGGTGTAATTTAAAATGTATATATTGTCAAAATAAAGAAATATCAAGTGGTAATTATGGTAAAATAATAAGTATAGAAAGATTATCACAAATAATGTTAGAATTGCAAGATAAAAAGTGTCACAATATAAATTTAGTTACACCTACACATTTTGTTCAAAGTATAATTGAGGCTATTAAATTATCACGTAAAAATGGTCTTAATATACCAATAATATATAATACAAGTGGATATGAAAGTGTTGATACTATAAAAATGTTAGATGGTTATATTGATATTTATTTAACTGACTTCAAATATTATAATAATGAAATAGCTAATAAATATTCTAAAGCATATAATTACTTTAAATATGCATCTCTTGCACTAGAAGAAATGAAAAGACAAATTCCTAATAACATATTTGAAGATGAAATATTAAAAAAAGGAATTATAGTGAGACATTTAGTATTACCAAATAATATAGATGATTCTAAAAAAATATTAAGTTATTTATATAATAAATATAAAAATGATATTATCTACAGTATAATGAATCAATATACAGTAATAGAAAAATTACCATTTGATGAATTAAATAGATCTATAACTTCAGAAGAATATAATGAGATTATAGATTACGCATATAACTTAGGAATAGATAATGCATATGTTCAAGAAGATGGAACAATAAGTGAGAGTTTTATTCCAAAATTTGATTTTGAAGGTGTATAAAAAAATGGACTTAATATCCATTTTTAATCTTTCGCTTTAAATATTAATCCTAAGAAGAAAGCAACAATTATTGAACATACTATACCAGATGCAGTAAGATCAAACATACCTAATAATAATCCTGTAACACCATAAGTTTCTGCTGAATGTAATGCACCATGAATTAAGGAATGTCCAAAACTAGTTATAGGAACTAATGCTCCTCCACCTGCATAAAGTATAATTTTATCATATATACCAAATGAATCTAATATTACACCAATTACAACAAATAAAGCAGTAATATGTCCTGGTGTTAGCTTTGTTGAATCAAGTATTATTTGTGCGATCGCACATATTATTCCACATACTAAAAACGAATATAAGTATATCATTATTCTACAACCTCCAAACTAATTGCATGAGAAAGTGCAGGAATTGATTTTTTTTGATTTACAAGTGTTGGTGAATGAAGTGCTCCTGTTGCAACAAGTAGTACTCTTTTAAGTTCACCTTTCATCATTCTTTTTAATATAAGTGAATAACTAACCAAAGGTAGACATGCTGGTCCACTAGCTCCTGCATATACATCTTGATTTTCTAAATCATACAACATAACACCACAATCATTATATTTTTTAAGTTCTATATTATATACCTCTTGCATATATTTTTTTAATATTTCTTTTCCATATATACCAAGATCTCCAGTAACAATTAAGTCATAATATGAAATATCTCTATTCGTATCTTTTAAATGATCGTATATTGTTTGTGCAGCTGCTGGTGCCATTACTCCACCCATATTATATACATCCTTAATTCCCATATCCACTACTCTACCTATAGTACCAGATTCTATTTTTATATTTGATTTTTGATTTGATACATATGCACTACATGCACCTGTTGATGTAAAAGTCATTACTTTAGGTTTAGAACCACCATACTCAACTGGATATCTAAATTGACGTTCACTAGTACAATTATGACTTGATACTGATGTAATCGCGCTTTTTATTTTTTTAGAATCAATTAGACTAGATGCTAGTATTAATCCCTCTGTACTTGTTGTACATGCATTATATATTCCTAAATATGGAATATTTAAGTTTAATGCTGTTAAATTAGAACTTATTATTTGATTCAATAAATCGCCACTTATAAATACATCTGCACTATCCTTACCTACTTTTTCAAGTACTTTATTCACACTTTCACTAAGCATTTTTACCTCTGCATCTTCAAAAGTTTTTTCTCCAAAATAAAAATCAGAATAACTTTTATCAAAATATTTAGAAATAGGTCCCTTTTTTTCATATGGTCCTGCAATAGTTGCAACATCATTTATGTATACATTTTTAAAATTAAATGTCATAATATCAACCTCCAAACATTAAAAATCTCAGTAATCCAAATACATATGCAGCAACAACTCCATACAGTATTACACTACCTGTAAGTTTAAATATATTCGCACCTATTCCTAATATAAATCCTTCTTTTCTATATTCCATCGCAGCAGATGTCATCGCATGTGCAAAACCTGTTATTGGTACTATTATACCAGCATTTGCCCACGATACAACTTTATCGAAGAATCCAAAAGCAGTAAGTAAACTACCTACTATAATAAGAGTTATAGTCATATATGGTGCAGCATCTTTTGTTGGTATTTCAAAAACACACGAATAAAAATCAATTAATCCTTGTCCAATTATTCCCATAAAACCACCGATAAAAAATGATTTTATAGTATTAATTAAAACATTTTCTTTAGGACAACAATTATCAACTAGTTTTTTATATTTTTCTTTATCCATAAAATCCCTCCAACAATATTATGGTATAAAAAAAATATTTTAAACATATATATTAAAAGTAAGACAATAAAATTAATTATTGCCTTACACTCATATTGTTTTTTAACGTTTTTAGTAGTTTATTTTCATATCTAGATACTTTTACTTGTGAAATTCCAAGTATATCTGCAACTTCACTTTGAGTTTTATCCTGATAATATCTATATTGTAATAACTTTTTATCGTAATCACTTAATTTAGATAATTCATCCCTTAATGATATTAAATCATCTAAATTACTATTTTTCTTATCAGGTATTACATCATATAAATTTAAATTATCAACATTATTGGATATAGTACCATCCAAACTTTTAATGTTATTATCTAACTCAAGTATTCTTGATAATGTATATTCATCAATTTCAAGATAATCAACTAAATCAGAAATAGTCACTTCTCTCATAAGTTTCTGTTCTAATAATACTTTTGCATTATTTACTTTATATTTTAAACTGTTATATTCTTTGCTGACTTTAATGGTCTTATCTTCACGTATAAATTTTTTAATTTCTCCCATAATATACGTGTACGCATAAGTAGAAAATTTACTTCCACCATCTTTTTTATAATTTTTATAAGCGCTTATTAATCCCATTACACCTACTTGATATAAATCATCATAATTATAGTAATTTTTATACTTATTAACAAAATAATATATTAAATTTTTATTTTCATATATTAATTTATTTAATTCATCATTCATTATATATTATGTCTATATTATGCATAATACTAAGTTCATTATCCTCCTTTCTATAATAACTAGTAATATTACTATTATTTATCTTATATTTAATTCTTTTATTGATGTTACATATAAACATTTTACTATTTTTCATTTTTGTTTCATTATAGAATCTGTTTAAAACATCAATTCCAAATTCATCAATATAATCTAAATTTTCTAAATTAAATGCTATAAACTTGATACCATTTTTAATTACAATATCCTTTATTTCATCTAATTTATTTTTATTACTACTTGTTAGATGGCCATACAATCTTACAAAAAACACACCATGTCTAAATTCAAAATTAACATCGAGCATAAGAAAGATCCTCCTTACAAGTATACTCTATCACAAAATTTATACTTTTTGTTGAAATCGACAAAACTAGTTATTATTTTTTAATCTTTTATATATTAAATACATTATGAATAATATATTTAGAAGTATAGAAATAACCGTTATGATATTAACATATTTATATTTTATTTTATATTTAGTTATATACTTATAAGCTGTTTTATTAGTATCACAATTATTATCTGTATTAACATCTTTTTTTGTATTAGCTTTATTTAATAGTACTACACCATTTTTATTATTGATATCAGTATCATTACTATCTTGATTATTAATTATATATGAAAAATTGTCTATATTAGATTTACTTGTAGGTATCATCTTAACTTCTTGATTACTATATTTATAATATAATTTATAGTTATCTAAGTCTTTATAATAACCATCTAAATTTAAATCATGATAATATCCATCAAGATATTTTTTATTTATTATATATGTTGGATATTTTTTTGTGACTCTTCTATAATATTTTTGTTCTTTATAATAACTTGTAAGTGAAACATTTTCTTCATCAATTTCTTTATAGAAATCAACGAGATCATATTCAAAATTATTATCCCAACTATCATCTACTTTAACATCAACTATAGTATCTTCCCGCTCATCTTTACTTATTATGTATGAATAATCAATTTCCTTTTTTGAATAAGTCTTGTAGGAATTACTTTCGGTTGGGCAGAAATAGAATTCTAATGATTTAGTATCACTATTAGGACTATTTATATATAATTTAATATTTATGTTATTTATATCATATGCTTTATTTAATTTAAGTATAATGTAACCTCCCGATCTTATTTTAGCTTTGTTATCTTCATCAGCAATTCCATCATTTAAATAATCAAGCGTTGCTTTATAACAATTTATAAAATCATGAACTTCATAATCAATTTTATTATTATCATTATCTTTCATTTCAATCTCAGAAATATTTATTTCCTTTCCACTAGGTATTATTTTATACTTGAGCATTACATACTGGACTTTCTTAGCTTGATATAATTCATACATATCGCTGATTTCATAGTTCTCATCCAATGTTTGATCATTATATTTTTTATATGATGAATAACTAACTTCACAATTATCAAGATCTTGATAATAATCTGTGCTACTAATACGTTCCATAACCCCTATGTACTTATATTCTTTTTTGTACCATTTATATCTTTTTTCAATATTCTCGACTCGCCTATTTTCAAAAACATCAGTTGTATAGTCATCTGCATAAACGAGTTGAAACATGAAAAGAGACACAAACAGTAGTGCGAAAAATCTTTTCATAAAAAAACCTCCTCAATATATTATTCTAAAAAAAATGCAAAAAGTCTTTTTTTTTTTTTAATTTTTTCAATTTTTTTTAAAATCTGGACTTTTTACAGGTACATAATATAACAAATTGTATAAATTATATTAGAACAAAGGAGGGATAAATATGTATTACTATGGTGGATATCAAGGTGGATACGGTTATGGTGGATACCCTAATTATGGATGTTGTGGATCATATCCAAGCTATGGAAACCAAGGTGGATATGGATACGGATATGGCGCAGCTATAATAATTGTATTATTTATTTTACTTGTTATTGTTATTGGATGTAGACATAATAACGGATAATTTTGCAATTTTAATGAATTTGTGATAGAATAGTCTTGATTTGAGGTGGTATTATGTTTAAAGCTCTTAATATTCTTGATGAATCAGATAAAAGATTAAGACTAAAAAATAAAGATGTAGTCTTTCCTCTTAGTGATTCAAGAAAAAAATTAATAAAAAGAATGTTAGACGAATTAAGATATAGCCAAATTCCTGAATTATCAGAAAAATACGATTTACGGCCAGGAATGGGACTTGCTGCTCCACAACTTGGTATTAATGAAAATTTTTTTGTGATTGTTTATGAATATGATGAAGGAAAATTTGAAGATTATGTAATTTTTAATCCTAAAATCATTAGTCATTCAGAATCAATGGTATGTGCAGCTAGTGGTGAAGGTTGTCTTAGTGTCAATAGAGATGTAGATGGTGTAGTACCAAGATATGAAAGAGTAACTGTTGAAGGATTTGATATTGATGGTAAACCTATAAAAATAAGAGCTCGTGAAGAATTAGCAATAGCATTTCAACACGAATATGACCACCTACAAGGTATTCTATTCTTCGATAAAATAGATAAAGATGATCCTTATCAAACTAAAACTAATATAAAAATGATATAAAGCCAATAAATTTTGGCTTTTTTATTTGACAAGAATATGGATAAGTGCTATAATAAACATCGTTTTAGGGGGTATTATAAATGGGCAGTTTATCTAGCGATATTGAATTTTGTCAATATTTAATAAAATATGGACAATCACAAAATTCAGATTTTAAAAAAATTTATCCATTGTGTAATGAAAATATTAATGCTTGTTTAGACAATTTTAATATCGAGGGTAAAAATTGTTTATCAGTATTATCTAGTTCAGATCAAATATTCGATATGTATCTTAGAGGAGCTAAAAGTGTTGATGCATTTGATGTTAATCCATTAACTAAACATTTTTTCTATCTTAAAAGATCATTATTATCTTCAAATATAAGTTATGAAGATTATCTATCATTTTTATATGGTGATAATAAATTTAAAGAATCTATGTTAAATCAAAAAATATATAATAATCTAAATGGTAAAAGTAGAATATTTTGGTTATATATATTTAGTAAATACCATGAGGAGACAATAAGAGAGAAAATGTTTTATTATCCTTCAATAAAAAAGGATGAAATTAATAAATATATAGGATATTTAAATAAAGACAAATTCTATAAACTAAAGAAAAATATTAAGAATGTTAAAATTACATTTATTAATTCAGATATTAAAAATTTAACTTATAAATTAGAAAAAAATTATGATTTTATATATTTATCTAATATATTTGAATATTTAAATGAAATATATTTTAGTATTGATAATCAAATAGAAAAATTAGAAGCATTTAAAAATCTAATAATAAATATGAGTAAAAATTTAAATGAAAACGGTAAAATAGTTGTTGGTTATTTATTTACTATTTTACTAAATGACAATAGAAATCCAATAAAAAATACTGAACTTAGAAATAAAGTATTTAGTGAAAAAGAATTCGAATATCATATATTTAACTCTGTTGATCATGATATTATTTATAAAAAATATGGACTTACAGAATACAAATCTGATGCATGTATAGTTTATAAAAAGAAAAAGGGGCTGTCTCAGAATTAAGTGATTAATTTTGAATCAGTCTTTTTTTATTTTTTGTTTAGGAAAAGGAAATTTTTCTGATTCTAAATTATTCGGAATATTCCAATAATTATCTTTTAAATTTTTACCCTCCAATGAAGAAAAATATTTTCTAATGTTTACACCAAGGCACATAAGCATAATTTCACAAGATACTTTTTCTAATCCACGTCTTCTGATTCTATCATAATTCATATTGCTCTTAATTTGTCCAAAAACACCTTCTACTTGTATGCTTCTATTTATTCTAATTTCTATTCCTTTTGGGCTTTTAAGATTATTTCTTGCTTTTTCTTTTAATATTTCATATTCTGGTATTAATTCATATAACCTATAATCATAGTCTTTGTTTTTTAAATTTTTCTTACAAATATATGAATAATTGCAATTATTACAACCAGTAAATTTATAAAGTTTACTATTTTTATATCTTGGATGTCGAATACCAACAAATGATATTTCTTCTCCAATACAAGTATTTAGACACATAACTCCATCATCAAAAGTATAAAATAATTGAGGTCTCTTACCATTTGCTTCACCACTCCATGTAAAATGTTTCACATAATTTTCTATATTGTGTTCTTTCATATATTTGTAATTATCATACATTCCATATCCTGAATCTGCACATTCATTTTTAGGATATTCTTTATAATATTTATAATATAAGTCATTCATTGGAATAAAAGTATGATAATCATTTCTATCTTGAAATACTCCATACATTGTTATTATTCCACTTGATACCATTACTTGAATATTATATCCAGCATGAAAATCATTACCAGATTTTGAATAATAATCACTTTTTAATACCATTGCAGTTGCATCATGATCAGTTTTATAATAGGAGTTTCTTTTTTCTCCACATATTTCTTCTTTTTCTTCATATTCCACTAATTTTACTAAATATTGATAAGCCATTTTATAATTTCTTTGTTCTTCCGTTAATCGTTTGTCTTTTCCATTAGGAATAGAATTGATATCTATATTTTTTCTTTGTACATATGATTTTATCAATTCACTAAATTGGTAGGATTTAATCAATTTTTTATCCTTAAACTCTATATCCATTTTTAATAATAATTCTTTAATTTTAATATCTAATTTTTTATGATAGGTAGTTGGTTTCCATACAAATTTATATTTATTTGCATTTGCTTCTATCTTTGTTCCATCATTATATTGAGTATCTGTATTAACATCAAGTTCTTCTATAATTGATTTAGTAATCATCGTAAATATTTCATAATGGTAGGGAACAATATATTTATTAATAAATTTTCCAATGGTGGAGTGATTAGGTGTTTTTTGTTCCATTAAATACATAACTCTTAAATCAAATTTACAAAGTTGTTCTATTTCTCTTACGGAACTTTTAAATTTTGAAAAGCAATAGATAATTGTGGTCATTAAATTAAATGGATTACATTCAGGATTACCCACATTAATTTTTTTGCTTCTATTTTGCTCTTTGATAATCAAATTTCCAATTTCAGACTTATTTAAAATTTTAACAAATTTATCAATTTTTTCTAATTCCTCATCACATTGTTGTGAGGGGACTATGAAAATAAATCTTTTTGTGCTAAAATATTCCATGTGATACCTCATTTCTCTAGACAAGAATATTGTATCACATTTGGTCGAAACTTTATAGTTCCGACCTTTTTAAAGATTTATTTTATGAAATTAAAAAAAAGACTGATTCAAAATTAATCACTTAATTCTGAGACAGCCCCTTTATTTTTAATGTTCATTTAATTTAGTGTTCATTTGAAAATTTATATAATAGACTTGATAAGTTCTTATTCACTTTTTACTTATATGTGGACAGTTTTTGAAAAGCTCTTCTTATTCACTTTTTACAACATAAGGATTATTAACTTCTCCATTTCCTTGGGTAAACAGTGTGTCAGATCTCAGATTGAAAACTGGCACAGCGGCAAAGCCATATTCGACATCATTGTAAATGACATAACCGTAATCGTTCACATGGAACTCAAAAGCATAATCACCATCGAAACCGAAAGGCGACCCCAGCCACCTCCAAGAACTGCTTCCTGCTAGATAATAGTTGGAATTTGATGTATAAATTTTTCCTCCTGCAAATACTGCTTCATCTGCTGATAGTAATCCTATTTTTAAATCATATTCTCCACCATATAATTTGTTTGTATTTGGACATATATAGCTTGGTTCTGGTACATGTCCATTATATGGATTTAATCTTCCATATGTTCCATAATATAAATATCCACTACTACTTATATTCTTTGTTGTTGTATCATTGCAATATCTTGTATTTGCTAGTAGTTTATCATAATCAGTCATATTTGTTTCATACCAACTATCTAAATATTCTTTCATTGTACTATTTATATTCTCACTATTTGAATCTAATATTGCTTTTCCCTTGTATTGATATGCACGATAATTTATTTTTGTTGCTGATTCTACTGTTGTTATTTGGTATAAGCTATTACTTTTACCCGTTGATGTTGAAAATTGTGTATATTTTCCTTCACATAATGCTTTATTATTAAAACACTCTGTACCTGTATGTTGTTGTGGATTTACTAATGTATATCCTCCATTAGTTGTATCTACTGTTACATCATCTGCATAATAATATTTACTTGTTGCTGATAATATACTTCGTGAGCCTTCTTCTTCTGAAACATCTCCCATTGTATATCCCGTTCTTGTTTTATATGTATATCCTACATATTCTTCTGAATCATATTCTTGATTAAATGATTTATTACCAATAGAACCGTCTGCAACTATTCTTATAGTTCCATCTCCATTTATCCTTACTATTCTAAATGTCATATCCTCTCCTGGTTTTGCTCCTACTTCTTTTATATCTGCTTTACATTCGTCTGCACTAGAATATCCATAATTATATGAGTAATAATCTTCACATTCAGAGTTTGCATCGCCCATACTACTTGCAACACGTGGTTTGCTGTTCTTACTTGGTATTAAATATGCTTTTGGTGCATCACTAGGCCATTTAAGTCCATCAATTCTTAAGTAATTATCTTGTACATTTCCTCTAAAGTAATATGTTTCTCCATCATCATCTATATCTTGTATTAACCCCTCATCAGTATCTGCTGTTTTGCTGAAATCAGGTTTTTGTGTACTAGGTTCATTATTATCTTTTATTACTTTTGAAAGTAATTCTGCTTGTTTATTTTGATGTCCTACTACTGTTATTGTAGCAGAAAATGTCTTTTCCATCATATCTGATTGATCTAATTCATTTTCACTTATCCATATATATAGTTCATAACTTTTATTTTTAGTTGATTCTATTTCTTCGTTGTTGGCTAGAAGTAATTTATTATCTAATACATTTCTGAAATTACCATTACTTATTTTTTCTTCACCTGAATATAATGCCCATTTAAACTCTAAATCTGCTAACTCTTTAGGTAAACTAATATCTGTTATATTAATATCCACATA
>CANRKE010000005.1 GCA_947631135.1 uncultured Bacilli bacterium
CTATCCTTCTTTTTGTTTATGAATAGTAGATATATAATTTTTTATAAAAAACAAGAGGTAAATAAGAGGTAAAAAATAAAAAAGCCTTATTTTATAGGCTTTAATTACGTATTGGTGCGAGTGAAGGGACTTGAACCCCCATGCCGTAAGGCGCTAGATCCTAAGTCTAGTGCGTCTGCCAATTTCGCCACACTCGCATATAGTGGTGGACCCTGTAGGACTCGAACCTACGACCGTCCGGTTATGAGCCGGATGCTCTAACCAACTGAGCTAAGGGTCCGTTACAAGTTATATAATATCATACTTTTAGAAATCACGCAACATATAAATTGTTTTTTTTCAATTTTTTTCAACCAAATTGTATTATTTAATAAAAATAAGTTGTAAATAATAGTGTAAAATTGATAATTTATTATTGATTTAGTTAAAAATTTATAGTATTATAATGTTGACCAGTGGTAGACTGTGGTAAAAAGTGGGGTGATTTAAATGATGATGGGTGAATATAATAGTAACTTAGACGAAAAATCAAGATTAGTAATTCCGTCTAAATTAAGGCAATATCTTAGTGATGAATTTGTAATCACTAGAGGATTAGACAATTGTTTATTTATATATCCAAAAGATTCATTTGATAAAATCACTGAAAAATTAAGCTCTCTACCATTTACTAAGAAAGATGCAAGAAACTTTACAAGATTTTTTTTATCGGGTGCATCAATTACATCATTTGATAAGCAAGGTCGTGTATTAATTAATGCTCCACTAATAAATTATGCAAATATTAAAAAAGAATGCGTAATAATTGGGGTAGGAGATCGTATTGAAATTTGGTCAAAAGATAATTGGGAAAAATTCTTTAATGAAAAAAGTGATGAACTATCTGACATTGCAGAAAACCTATTTGATAGCGTGGTAGAAAAATGAAACATGTAAGTGTACTTTTAAACGAATCCATTGAGGGATTAAACATACGCGAAGATGGTATATATGTAGATTGTACCTTAGGTTATGCAGGTCATAGCAAAGAAATCCTAAAACGAATAAAAAGGGGAAAATTATTCGCCTTTGATCAAGATATAAATGCGATTGAATATAGCATTAAAGAACTCTCTGAAATCAGTGATAACTTCGTATTAATCAAATCCAATTTTGTAAATTTAAAAGAAGAATTAAATAAAAGAGGAATTTATAAAGTAGATGGAATATTATTTGATCTTGGTGTATCAAGTCCACAATTGGATGAAGATTATAGGGGGTTTAGTTATCACAATGATGCTTTTTTGGACATGAGAATGGACTTATCGAGTAATTTTAGTGCTTATAATGTTGTTAATGAATACAACTTAGAAGATCTTACAAGAATATTTTATGAGTATGGAGAAGAAGAATATTCAAGGAATATTGCAAAAAAAATTATAGAATATAGAAAAAATAAAAAAATAGAAACAACATTAGAACTTGTAGAAATAATTAAAAGTGCAGTTCCAGTTAAGAGAATATTAAAATCACATCCAGCAAAAAAAATATTTCAAGCTATTAGAATAGAAGTTAATAAAGAATTATATGTAATTGAAAAAGTATTACCTGATGCAATTGAAATGTTAAATAAAAATGGGAGATTGTGTGTAATAACATTTCATTCACTCGAAGATAAAATAGTTAAAAAAATATTTAATCAGTATAGTAAAATTGATGATATGGTAAAAGGATTACCAAATATACCTGATCAATATAAACCAAAAATAAGATTAGTAAATAAAAAGGTTATTGAACCTAGTAAAACTGAATTAGAAAATAATAAAAGAAGCAGAAGTTCAAAACTTAGAATTATAGAAAAGATACAATAAAAAGGGATGATACAATATGAGAAAGAAGAAAGTAAGAAAGCCATCAAAATTTTCAAAATTAATAAATGTACTTGCAATAATAATGCTTGTAATGACACCATTTGTAATAGTTGGTACTAAAGCATTTGTATCCAATATAAATTTTGATGTAGAAAAACTTAAAAGTAAAATAAGCAAACAAGAAAAAACAAATGAAAGTTTAAATATGAAAATAAATGAACTTGCTTCATTAGAAAATATCCAAGAGGTTGCAAAAGAATACGGATTAGAGTATAATAATGATAATATTAAAATTGTTATGAAGTAGGAGGTAACCTAGATATGAAAAAAGGCAGAAAAAATACTAATAAAGTCGTTATGAGTAAGCTAGTGATTTTTACTTGCCTTTTTTTAATTGTACTAATAATTGCTAGAATAATATATTTAGGAACAGCAACAGAAATAGATGGAATAAACACAAAGAAAATGAAAGAAAACAGAAATACAAAAAGGGAAGTAACATATGCTAATAGAGGTACAATATTTGATAAATCATCAGAAATATTAGCTCAAAATGTTGCAAGTTATACAGTGATTGCATACTTATCAGAATCCAGAAGTAAAAATGAAAAAACACCTAAACATGTTGTAGATATAGCTGATACAGCAAATAAATTATCACCAATTTTAAATATGAGTGTAGAAGCACTAACAACACTTTTATCAAAAGATCTATACCAAGTAGAATTGGGTCCTGGTGGACGTGGAATTAATGAAATTAAAAAAGAAGAAATAGAAAATTTACATTTACCAGGAATTGATTTTATACAAAGTTATAAAAGATATTATCCTAATGGAGATTTTGCATCATATATTTTAGGTTATACTAAAGAAAATGATGGTAATATAATTGGTGAAATGGGATTAGAAAAAGAATTTGATGAAGAATTAAGTGGTACAGATGGATATTTAGAATATCAAAAAGATTTAATGGGATATAAAATACCTAACACCCCAGAAGTAAGACAAGATCCTCAAGATGGCAACGATATATATCTAACAATAGATTCTAATATTCAACTATTACTTGAACAAGCACTAATTAAAGTATCAGAACAGGAACCAAGTATTGATTGGGCAACAATTACAGTTGCAAATGCAAAAGATGGTAGCATACTAGCCTCATCATCACGTCCATCATTTAATCCAAATTTAAAAGATATGACATCTTATTTAAATCCACTCGTTTCATATGCATTTGAACCTGGTTCAACAATGAAAATATTTACGTATATGGCAGCTATGGAAAGTGGTAAGTATGATGGAGATGCAACTTATGAATCAGGTAAAATTGAAATTGGTGAAGATACAGTAAATGACTGGAATAAAACAGGTTGGGGGACTATAACTTACAATCAAGGTTTTGCACTTTCATCAAACACAGCTGTTGCAAATATAATGAATAAGTATCTAACTAAAACAGAACTTGAAAATTATTTTAAAAGTTTAGGATTCGGTAAAAAAACAGGTATTACACTTCCTAAAGAAGAAGCAGGAAAAATAAAATTTACATATCCAATAGAAATAGCCAATGCTTCATTTGGACAAGGTATAACAACAACACCAATACAATATGTACAAGCACTTACATCTATTACAAATAATGGTACTATGTTAAGACCGTATATAATAGATAAAATAGTAAATTCTAATACAGGTGAAATAATATATAAAGGTTCAAGAAAAGAATTAGGTAATGTTGCATCTACTGAAACTGTTGACAAAATAAAAAATTTGATGGAAAATGTTACACATGGCGATCCATCTACATGTACAGGATATATGTATAATATAGAAGGATATGATGTAATAGGTAAAACAGGAACTGCTCAAACAGTTGATGAAACTGGTATGTATGCAGAAAATAAAACAGTAAGAAGTGTAGCTTTAATATTTCCAAAAGATGATCCTCAAGTTATAATATATGCAGCATTTAAAAATTCTAGTCCTAATGCCTTATCGAGTTCTATGCAAAGTTTGATAGAAGATATTGGTAAATATTTAGAAATTAATGCAGAAAAAAATAATAAAATTGAGTTTAATCAAATAAAATTAGATAATTATATAAATAGAAATAAAGATTATGTTTTAAATAAATTAGGAGAAAATGGTATTACACCTATAGTTTTAGGTAGTGGAAATAAAATAATTAGTCAATATCCAAATAGTAATACTAATATTAGTAGTTATGATAGAGTAATATTACTAACAGATAATTATGATGGAACATTAATAGATTTAAATGGATATTCTAAAAAAGATGTTAAAGCATATTGTGATTTAGCTAAATTAAATTGTAGATTTAATGGTGGTGGATTTGTTACAAGTTATAATATGATAGATGATACAGAAAATGGTAAAATATTAGAAATTAATTTAGAAAGTAAACGATAGTATTGGGGGAATAATAATGAAATATATATATAATTTAAGTGAATGGTTAAGTAAAATAATTGGAATAAATGCTGGTTATATATATTCTACTTTATCAACTATTATTTTATTTACAATAGTTCACTATGTAAAAAAATTTATTGGTAAATTAATTAAAAAAGTAGATGATGAGAAAAAAGAATTTAATTATTATCAAAAGTTAAATATTATAGTTACAATAATATCATTTATTGCAGTAATTATTATATGGGAAAAACATTTTGAAAATTTAATCACTCTTATTAGTTTTGTATCAGCCGCACTTACTATATCTTTAAGAGATATAATATATAATTTTTTCTGTGGAATATATATTAAAACTAAGAAAATATTTCAAATTGAAGATAGAATAGAAATTAATGGATATAAGGGTGATGTAATAAGTATTGGTAGTTTAAATTTTGAAATTATAGAATTAGATATGGATGAATATGAGGGTCAAAGTACTGGTAAGATTATAACTATTCCTAATTCACAAGTATTTACTTATCCAATCAAAAATTATAATAAAGCATTTAAATATATATGGGATGAAATAAAAATTAATGTCCCACTTGATTGTGATTTACCTAAAAATAAAAATGAATTATATAGAATAATAAATAGTAACGAAATAATTAAAGCAATACCGACTAAGATGAAAAAACAAGTACATAATTCAAGTGCAAATTACAGATTATATTTTAATAAGTATGATCCTATAATATATACTAAAGTTAAAGATAAATATATAGAGTTAAGTATAAGATATCTTATGCATCCTAAAAAAAGTAGATTTATAAAATCTAATATATGGAATAATATTTTAATTGCTTATAAAAATGGAAATATTGATTTATATAAAGATTAAATTTAATATTTATATAGTAAAAAATATTTATTAAATAAGAAAATTTAATAAATATTATTGTAATAATTATAATTATTTTATATAATATAGTTGTTTTAAACGGGAAAAATTGTATATTGTATATTAATAATTAAGGTAGTATAAGCGAGCATGACTCGTCCTTATGTTGGATGATTCATGTTTTTTTAGAAAAGAGGAATATTTGTGTATAGATTGATTGAGTTTTTTTCAGTATTTATTTTGTGTTATCTAGTATATTTATTTGGAATAATACTTAGAAAAAAGAAAAATAAATTTGATCCAAAAAAATTAAAGGTAGAAGAAGCTTATCTAATATCAAAATATAATCTTGATATGAAAAAGATTAATTATAAAAAATATCTTAATCTAGTAGCTATAAGTAACAGTTTGATATTTAGTATAACTGTTCAAATTGTAACAATACTAAATGGAATTATGTGGCAACTTTTATTTAGTATTGTGATACTTACACCGCTCATTGTATTAGTTTATTCTTTAATTGGTAAATATTATATTAAAAAAGGATATGTAATAGAAGCTAAAATAATTGATGAAAGCGATGATAAAAAGCCAAATACAAAAAATGAAAAGAAGAAAAAGCACAAAAAAATAAAAAAGGAAAGAAGTGATAAAAATGTATAATTATACTGAAATAGAAAAGAAATGGCAAGACAAGTGGGATAGAGAAAAAACATACAAAACTATAGATAATAGTGAAAAAGAGAAATATTACTATCTTGTAGAATTTCCATATCCATCTGGTGCAGGACTTCATGTTGGTCACGTAAGAAGTTACACTGCTCTTGATGCAATGGCAAGAAAGAAAAGAATGATGGGATACAATGTATTATTCCCTATGGGATGGGATGCTTTTGGAGCACCTGCCGAACAATATGCTATACAAAATCATATACATCCAAGTAAAGCAGTAGATGAAAATATAAAAGTTTTTAAAAAGCAAATTAAAAATCTTGGTATATCATTTGATTGGGATAGGGAAATAAATACTACTGATCCAGAATATTATAAATGGACACAATGGCAATTTTTAAAATTTTTTGAACATGATATGGCTTATAAAGCAAAGAAGAATATAAATTGGTGTCCTAAATGTAAGACAGGGCTATCAAATGAAGATGCATCTGGTGGTGTTTGTGAAAGATGTGGAACCAAAGTAGTGCAAAAAGAAAAAGAACAATGGATGTTAAGAATGAGTGATTACTCACAAAAATTATTAGATGGATTAGATGAAACAGAATTTCTAGATAGAATTAAAATTGCACAAAGAAATTGGATAGGTAAAAGTAATGGTGCAGAAATAGATTTTGGACTTACAAATAATCAAAAACTAAAGGTATATACAACTAGACCAGATACAATATATGGTGTAACATTTATGGTTATCGCACCAGAACATCCATTAATAACAAATAATAAAGACATTATAACAAATATAGATGAATTAGAAAAATATAAAAAGAAAGCACAAGAAAAAACAGAATTTGAACGTATAGAACTTGCAAAAGATAAAACTGGAGTAGAAATTAAAGGAATAAAAGCTATTAATCCATTAACAAAAAAAGAAATACCTATATTTATATCAGACTATGTAATGATGAATTATGGTACAGGTGCGATAATGGCAGTTCCAGCACACGATACTAGAGATTTTGAATTTGCAAAAAAATTTGGATTAGAAATAATACAAGTAATTGATAATGGTCAAGAAGAATTAAAAGAAGCTTATACTGGTGATGGTAAGATGATTAATTCTGGTATTTTAAACGGGATTGAAACAAAAACAGAAGCAATAGAAAAAATTATTAATTATTTAGTTGAAAATAAAATCGGGAGTAGAAAAGTAAACTATAAATTACAAGATTGGATATTTTCACGTCAAAGATTCTGGGGTGAACCAATACCAATAATAAATTGTCCTAAATGTGGATATGTGCCAGTACCTTACGAAGAATTACCAGTTAAATTACCTGATGTTGCTGAATATGAAGTTACTGATAATGGTGAAAGTCCACTAGCTAAAATAAGCGATTGGGTAAATGTTAAATGTCCTAAATGTGGAGAGAGTGCAAAACGTGAAACTGATACTATGCCAAACTGGGCTGGATCATCTTGGTATTATTTAAGATACATGGATCCTAACAATAAAAATGAATTTGCAAGTATGGAAAATATGAAATACTACGGTATGGTAGATTATTATAATGGTGGTATGGAACATGCAACAAGACATTTATTATATGCAAGATTTTGGCATAGATTTATGTATGATATAGGATTACTACCTTATCCTGAACCTTTCAAAAAGAGAGTCGCACATGGTATGATTTTAGGAAGCAATGGAGAAAAGATGAGTAAAAGTAAAGGTAATGTTGTAAATCCTGATCTAATGGTTCTTGAATATGGTGCAGATGCATTAAGGTGTTATGAAATGTTTATAGGTGATTATGAAAAAGATGCATCATGGAGTGAACAAGGACTTAATGGATGTAAGAGATTCTTAGATAGAGTGTATAGAATAAAAGATAAATTAAAAGATATTGATGAATATACTAATTCTCTTGTTATACCTATTAATAAAACTATTAAAAAAGTTAGTGACGATATAGATAATATGAAATATAATACCGCTATTTCATCATTGATGATACTTCTTAATATGATGGAAAAAAATAATGAAATTACTAAAAAAGATTATAGAACATTTCTACATTTATTAAATCCAATTTGTCCACATATTACTGAAGAATTAAATGAAATATGTAATCTTGGTGAAGAATTTAGTAAATCTACATGGCCTAGTTATGATGAAAATAAACTAAATGAGAAAGAATACACTATAGGTGTTCAAGTAAATGGAAAAGTAAGAGCATCTATAACTATAAATGATGATATGAGTGAGGAAGAAATAAAAAATATTGCACTTGATTGTGATAATATTAAAAAATATACAGATAATACTACAATACTTAAAGTTATTGTAATTAAAGGAAGAATAGTAAATATTGTAATAAAATAATTAAAAAATGGGGGATATTTATGGAAGTAAAAACATATTACTTAAAAGAAATCTTGTTTGGATTAAGAAATGAATATATTAAAATTTATAGCATACTTAAAAAATTAGAAAATTATATTTTAATGAGTAATAAAAATATTAAAAGTGTTGATCTTGATATTTGGAATAATTGTAAAAAAAATATTTATCAAATTCATTATTCTATAGTGTATAAATTAAGCTATTTGAGACATTTGACACTTATAGACGATGATAAAAAAATTGTTAAAAATAGTACAGGTTTTATAAAAAAAGTTGATTACTATTTTAAACCTGATAATAAAGATATTAACATTGAGAATATTAATATATTTCACTATTTTTCAAATAAAATTATAAACTCAAGTATATTAGGAGAATTATCTTTAAATAAATTTTTTAGATTATCAGGTATGGATGCGCGACTATATATGAATGCTTATCAATTAGGTTTTTTTAATAAAGATAATAGCAATGATTATTGCATATCATATGATCCAAAATACGATATAATTAAAATATTTAATTTTAATAACTATATATATGATGGCAAAATAAATGATATTTTAAACACTGAAATACCAGCAAATATCTTTAATAGTTATTTAAGACATATAATAGATAAAAATATTAATAATGAAAATGAGGTTATTTTTGATAAAAATATTGATAAACATAAAACCATAAGAATAACTAAAAAGAATAATAAAATATTATTAAAATAGAAACTGTTAATGACTATTAATAAAAATTAATAGTTTTTATTGTTATTGTTATAATTTATATGGTATAATCAAATTAGTTAAATGATAATAAATTATTTAATAAGGACATGAGAAAAGTGCCTTGTACAAATATAATTATAGAAAAGAGGAATAGTATGAATTTAAATGGAAAGATTGCAGTTGTTACTGGAGGAGCTATGGGGAATGGGCTAGGTATTGTAAAAGTATTTTTAAAATATGGAGCAAAAGTAATAATTTTAGATTATAGTGAAAAAATTAGTACTGTCGTTGATGATCTTAAAAATAATGGATATGATGTTGATGGTTATTTAGTTGATATAAGAGATAATGAAAGAATTAGATCAATATCAAATGAAATAAAAGAAAAATATGGTAAAATTGACATATTAGTTAATAATGCTGGTGTTTGTATGTTAGAAAAGTTTGAAAATATGAATGATGAGTTAAGAGATTATCACTTTGATATAAATATTAAGGGTACTTGGAATGTTACTAAAGCAATGTTACCATTACTTAAAAATTGCGATAAGGCCTCAATTGTAAATTTATCTAGTGTTACTGGACCTATGGTTGCAGACAGTGGAGAAGTTGCATATGCAACAACTAAGGCAGCACTTCTTGGATTTACTAAAAGTCTTGCAATGGAACTTGTTAATGATAATATTAGAGTTAATGCAATAATGCCTGGTTACATACTTACACCTATGGTTGAAGCAATGGCTGTTGTAAGTAACAGTAGTGATCCTGATAGTGTAGTTAATACAATTGCATCAGCAATTCCTATGAAAAGAATGGGAACTATTGAAGAATTAGGTGAACTTGCTGCGTTTTTAGCTAGTGATAGTTCAAGTTATATTACAGGTCAAGGAATTGTTATTGATGGTGGTTCAACTTTACCTGAAACTATGACTATGGGAGTTTAGATATACAATAATGTCTAATACAGTATATCATGAATTACCACCAATATATGATGAAAATTCAAAAATATTAATATTAGGTTCTATACCATCTGTTAAATCTAGAGAATATGGGTTTTATTATTCACATCCACAAAATAGATTTTTTAAAGTATTATCTATTATTTTCAATAAATCTATTGAAAATAATAATGAGAGTAAAAAGAAATTTTTAATAGAAAATAATATTGCTCTTTGGGATGTTATAAAATCTTGTCAAATTAATAATAGTGATGACTCATCTATAAAAAATGTAGAAGTAAACGATATTAATTTAATAATTAATAATTCAAAAATCAATAAAATATTTACAACTGGTAAAAAAGCATATAATTTATATACGAAATATTGTTATCCTAAAACTAAAATAGAAGCAATTTATCTTCCATCTACTAGCAGTGCGAATGCAACTATGTCAATAGATAAATTAATACAGGAATATAGTATTATATTAAAAAGTTTAAATTAGTATTCTACAAATATAATTAATTATTATATAATAATTTATATATTGGGGGTGTAATATATGAATGAAAACATTAAAAAAATTATTTTATCTGATATAAAAAAGAATTTAAATGGATACGTACCTGTCTATAATTTAGATTATGATGAAATTACAATAAATATATATAATATATTAAATATAATAAATGATAAAGACCAATTAAAAAAAACGTTAGGAAAAGAAAAAAATATATGGTTAATAAATAAAAGATTAGGATATTATAATGATGGTATATTTCAAGATTTTATTGATATATATAATGAATATGGAAGGGAATTGTTAATCAAGTATAACATATCTCCTGGATTAAATGATAATGATATTGCTATGCAACTAGAAAGAAAATTTTGTTTGTGTATAAAAAAAATAAATAGTAGTATTAAAAAATTTAATATTAATAATAATCAAGAAGAGAAAGTAGATAATGATTATTTAAGATTAATTAATCAAAACAATTGTTTAATAAATAAAATTAATAAATTAAAAGAAAAAAATTTATATTTAGAAAAAAAGAATGAGGAGTTATTAGAAAGAATATTTAAGTTGGAAGAAGAAAATCAAAATTATTTTGTGGAAATAGTTAATGAAAAAGTTAAACATTTACTTATAAAAAATCAATAATAGTTTATTTATATTATTGATTTTTTCATTTTATCTAATGCATTTTTTTCTATTCTAGATACTTGAGCTTGAGATATACCAAGTTCACTTGATATTTCAGTTTGGGTTTTACCGATAATAAATCTATCTGCTATTATACTCTTTTCACGTTCTTTTAATTCATTGAAAGCATTATTTAAAGCTATTTTAAGATCTATATCTTTATTGTTTTTATTATCTTCTAATTGGTCACATAAATATATAGTATCTCCACCATCATTATAAATAGGTTCAAACATACTTACTGGATCTTTTAAAGAATCAAGAGCATTAACTACATCAAATAAACTGATATCAAGTTCTTTAGCTATTTCTTCTTCACTTATTTCTTTTCCTGATTTTAATGCCTCATCTTTAAGCTTAAGTGCCTTATAAGCAATATCCTTTATCCCTCTTGATACTCTTATTTGACTGTTATCTCTTAAAAATCTTTTTACTTCTCCAAGAATCATAGGAACAGAATATGTTGAAAATTTAACTCCATAACTTAAATCAAAATTATCTATAGCTTTAATTAAACCTACACAACCTATTTGAAATAAATCATCCATGTTATCAGTTTTATTTGAAAATCTTTGAATAATAGATAATACTAATTTTAAATTTCCATTTATTAATTCTTCACGAGCACTTTTATCACCATTTTGATATTTTTTAAAAAGCTCATCCATTTCATCTGATTTTAATACTTTGATATTTGATGTATTCACGCCACTTATTAATACGGTGTGGCGCATAAATTTCCTCCTTCAAATACATATTGATACAACTTTAAAAATTAATTCATATTATTCTTTAAAATATTAAGAATATTTTTCTTTTCATCATCAGAAGTATTATTCCATAATATTTCAAAAAATACACCTAACCCTGGTAATGTTACCTCATCATTGTCTTTAACACTATCTTTAATTGAATTTTCAATTTCTTCTATACTGCTATCCTTAAAATTATCTTTGATATATTTTCTAATATCAATATTCATTATTATCATCCCTTTCAAATTTAATATTAAACAAAATTTAAATTATATACATTAATATGACAAAATTAATATATTATTTAATATATTATTAAAGTGGTGATAATCATGAAAAAATTTAAAAGTAAAAAAAGAAATAATCATAAAAAGAAAAGAAAGTTTTTAAAGTTTATATTATTTATTTTTATAATATATATTTTTTCATATTTTAGTTTTACATATCTTGATAATAAAATTACTTATACATCAAATAAGAATTTTTTGGATATAATACTTAATACAAGTAATCTAAATACTGATAAAAAAAGTAATTTTAAATTTATTGGTAATCTACTTAATAAAGTTACTAAGATAAGTTTTTCAGATCCAGTATCAGTTTTAGATGAAGGAATAAAAAATAATGTTATAAAAATAGATGATGTCGAAGATAATTATGATAATTATACTGAACTTGAAAAAGTATCTAACTATATTGAAAATCCAAATAAAGATGAAGTAATTAAAGATCCAATATTATATCTATATAATTCTCATCAATTAGAAAATTATTCTTCTAATAATAATGAAGTTTATAATATTAAACCTAATGTTATGTTGACATCATATATGTTAAAAGAAGAAATGGAAAAGTATAATATTGTATCATTAGTAGAAGAACAAGATATTAATGAAATTTTAAGAATTAATAATTGGAGTGGTAGTAGTGCCTATAAAGCATCTAAAGTATTAATAGAAGATGCTATATCGAAGAATAGTAGTTTAAAATATTTTATTGACTTACATAGAGATTCTGTTACTTATAATTATACTACTCTTAAAACTAATGATAAAAGTTATGCTAAGTTATATTTTGTAATAGGACTTGAACATGATAATTATGAGAAGAATCTTGCTTTTGCAACTAAATTAAGTGATATGTTAAATAAAGAAGTAGAAGGTATATCAAAAGGTATACTTGCTAAACAAGGTAAGAATGTAAATGGTATATATAATCAAGATATAAATAGTAATGTTTTATTAATTGAGGTAGGTGGTGTAGATAATAATATTGAAGAGGTTAAAAATACTATAGAAATACTAGCAAAAGTTTTAAGTAACTATATTAAAGGAGATAATAGTTAATGAAAAAAGCTAATAAAATTGCACGTAATATTCTTATTATTTTATTTATATTATTTATTGCTCTTTATATTTCACAAAGTACTGGTTATTATGATTATGAAACATATAAAAAGACCGCACTTACTAAAGAACAAATAAAAAAATTTGAAGAAGATGTTAAGAATGGTAAAAATGTAAGTGTTAAAGATTATTTAGATGATACTAGTAGAGATTATAGTAATAAATTAAGTGATACTGGTCTTAAAGTTTCAAAAAAAATAGAAAGATATTCAAAAAAAGCAATTGAAACTGTATTTGGTGCTTTATCAGGTTTAGTTACAGATAATGAATAAATAATTATGTAAAATAACTATAAATTTTTACAATAAAAGTCTAGTAAATTTGATAATATAATTGAATTTACTAGTTTTTTGGTGTATACTAATTTATATAGTAGAGAAGAATAATACAAAGGAGTATTGATTATTATGAGAAACAAAAAAATTTATTTATTTATAATATTCGCTTTTATGTTTATAATAATGCCTAGTAAAACATATGCTGATGATAACCCTTTAATACTTGAGTGTTCTGTAGATGGTAAAACATTAAATGAAAAATCGACTGTTAAAAAAGACGATAAATTAACATGTGAGTTAGACATTAATTATCAAGTAGAAGGTGGTATAACTATTGAAGCTTCAGGGCATAGTTACAAATTAACTAATTTTAAAGTGCTTAATGAAAAAATTGATGATTATGATTCTCTTTTATCAATGGATAGTAATGAATTAAATCTTGGTTACAAGCAGGTCCTAAGTGGTGATAAAGTACTTCTTGGTAAATTTATGGTACAAGTAAATAAAGACAGTGGTGATGCAACAATATATATTAAGGTATCGATTAATAAAGAGGCATATGATATTACAAATACATATAAAATTAGTGATACTCCACAAGAACCTGAAAAAGATACAGATGCAACTTTAAAATCTTTATCTTTATCTGGAATAACTTTATCACCATCATTTAATTCAAATACAACTCAATATACTGCAACTACTACTAATTCATCAACTGAAGTAACTGCAACTTCTACTAGTGGTAAAGCAACTATAGTGGGAACAGGAAAGAAATCATTATCAGTTGGTAAAAATACAATAAGTGTAGTTGTAACAGCAGAAGATGGAACAACAAAAAAAACATATACAATAAATATAACTAGAAATAGCCAATCATCAGGATCAGGGTCAAGTTCAGGTTCATCTTCGTCATCAAATCCAGGATCTTCTAATCCTAGTACAAATAAATCTAATAATAGTTCCTTATCAAGTTTAAAAATTAGTGGTACAAATGTAAAACTAAAACCTGGAGTTTATGAATACTCAGTAACTGTACCAAACACAATAACAACAGCAAATGTTGAATATGTAACAGGAGATAAAAATGCAACTGTAAGCATAGATGGAGATACAGATTTATCAGAAGGAAATTATAATCAAATAACTGTTACTGTAACAGCACAAGATGGCTCAATAACAGTATATAAAATAAATGTAAGAAGAAATATGACAAGTCCACAATTAGGTGTTGGAATACCAGCATCGATAATATTTTTAGGAATAGTTGGGGCTCTAATATATTTTAAAGTTAAAAATAAATCATATATTCAAAAAATATAATCATGAATAGTATTAAATTTTAATACTATTTTTCTTATAAATTCTTGATATAAAATAATACTTGTGATAATATAAAAATGTAGTAAATTATGAAAGATGAGGTGTATAATGACAAATCATAACGAAGCAAAAATTGAAGATATTGCTCCTATAGTAATAATGCCAGGTGATCCTAAAAGAGCAACACTAATTGCAGATAAATATTTAGAAAATAAAAAATTAGTAAATGATGTAAGAGGAATGAAAGCATATACTGGATATTATAATAATAAAAGAATAACTGTTATGGCACATGGTATGGGAATGCCATCAGCAAGTATTTATGTATATGAATTATTTAAATTCTATAATGTAGATGTAATAATTAGAATTGGTAGTGCAGGTAGTTATAGTTCAAATTATAGATTAGGTGATATAGTTTTATTAAATAGTGTAACTACAAAATCTAATATTGCTAAAAGTATTACTAAGGATAATTATGATGTAATAGAATCATTCGATGATATTAATAATATAATTAGGAATTGTTCTGTTAAATTAGGAATTAATATTAAAGATGCAAAAGTAACAACTATGGATGTATTTGAACCATATTTTAAAGAAAATCTTGATACTACAAACCTAGAAGTTACTGAAATGGAATCATATATTATATTTTTATTATCTAAAATATTTAATAAGAAATGTGCATGTTTGCTTACTATAGCTGATGAGAATTATTCTGATAATAATATGGATGCAATAGATAGAGAAAAGAATATGGATAATATGATAAAATTAGCTTTAAAATCTACAGAATACTTATAATTTTTTTTAAAAAGGGGAATACTATACTTGATATGTGGAGGAGGAAAAAAGATGGAATATTTTAAAAAAGAATTTAATGCATATAATATTCATGTAATTAAAACAGATAGATTTAAAACTGTAACAATAGAACTTAATTTTTTAAGAAAAATAAAAAAAGAAGAAATAACCATAAGAAATTTTTTATCTGAAATACTATTGCAATCATCAAAAAAATATAATACAAAGAGATTATTATCATTAAAAAGTAAAGAATTATATGAAGCAAATATACAATCTTCAACAACTAGAATTGGTGCGTATACAAATATGAGTTTTTCTCTTCAATTTCTAAATGAAGAATACACACAAGAGGGTATGCAAGAAGAAACATTAGACTTTTTCTTTGATACTATATTTAATCCAAATGTTAATAATGGTGAATTTGATAATCATTCATTTGAAGTAACTAAAGAGGTAATAACAACAGAAATAAAAAGTATGAAAGACAATATGACTAAATATTCATTAATTAAAATGCTTGAAAAAATGGATCCTAACTGTCCATTTTCATATAATGGTTTTGGATATTTTGAGGATTTAGATAAAATTACTAATAAAACTTTATATGAATACTATCAAGATATGATTAAAAGTGATAAAGTTGATATATTTGTAGTAGGAGATGTAGATGTAGAAAAAATAACTCAAAGTATAATAGATAAAGTTAAGGTTAATACTTTAAAGAAAGAATTTAAAGATATTAGATTAGAACATAATAAGATAAGAAGTAGATCTAGAAAAATAGTAGAGGAAGAAAAGATTAATCAAAGTAAATTAAATATTGGTTGTTTACTTAAAGATTTTTCTTTAGATGAATTAAATTATACATTAAAAATATATAATGAAATATTAGGTGGTGGTACTGAATCTAAATTATTTTTAAATGTGCGAGAAAAGAATTCATTATGTTATTATATAAGAAGTAATATAAATTCATATGATAATTTAATGTTTATATATGCTGGTATAAATAAAGAAGATTTTGATAAATCTGTCAAACTTATAAAAAGAGAAATGAATAACATGAAAAAAGGTAAGTTTACATTAGAAGATATTGAAGTAGCAAAAAAAGCTATGGAAGTATCTGTAAGAACAATAACTGATTCACCTTCAAGAATAATAAATGTATATTATTCTAAAGAATTAACAGATGGTGATGATATTGATGAAAAGTTAAAGAAAATAGAAAAAGTAAGCTATGATGATATAGTAAGAGTTGCTAATAAGATTAAGATTGATACAATATATTTAATGTGTGGAGCTGATAAGAATGAACAATAATTTAAGACAAATAAGTATTAATGGTGTCGATGACAAACTATATTATAAAAAAATAGATAATGGTATGGAAGTATTTATGATACCTAATAAAAATATATTGAATATATATGCAACTTTTACAACTAAATATGGTAGTGTAGTAGATGAATTCGTACCTATAAAAGAATCAAAAATGATAAAAGTACCTAAAGGTATTGCTCACTTTTTGGAACATAAAGTATTTGAACAAGAAAATAGACAACAACCATTTGAATTTTATTCAAAGAGTGGGACTGATTGTAATGCACATACAAGTTTGACTAATACTACATATGAATTTTTTGGACCTAATAATTTCCAAGAGAATCTAGAATATTTACTTGATTTTGTTCAAAATCCATATTTAACTGAAAAAAATGTTGAAAAAGAAAAAGGAATTATTGAACAAGAAATAAAAATGTATTTAGATGATCCATTTTGGACAATGTATGATGGTATTAGAAATAATACATTTATAAACAATCCTACTAAATATCCTATTGGAGGTACTGTTGAATCAATATATAAAATAAATAAAAATATTTTAGATAAGTGTTATAAAACCTTTTATCATCCTTCTAATATGTTTGTAGTCTTAACTGGTAACTTTGATCCAGAAGAAGCAATCACTATAATTGAAGTTAATCAATCTAAGAAAAACTTTAATAAGATGAGAGATATAAGAATAAAAGAATATAAAGAACCAGACGAAGTAGTAAAAAAAGAAGAGGTTGTAACTAGAAATATAGATATGCCAAAATTATCATTTGGAATTAAAATAAATACTAAGAAGATAAATATAGATAGTGAATATAAATTAAATATATATATATCTTTAATCTTTAATATTTTATTTGGTGTAAGTTCTGTATTCTTTGAAAAGATGAATAATAGAAAATATTTATCTATGCCTGTTGGTATTGATAAAATTAGAGGTGGTAGTCATCTACTAATAACTTTAATATGTGAGACTAACTATCCTAGTAAACTTGTAAATGAAATTAGAAAGGTAATTGAAAATATATCTATAAGTAGTGAAGATTTAGAAATATATAAAAGAAGTTTAATAAGTGGATATATTAGAAGTTTTGATGATATTACTTCATTAAATGATGCAATAGTAGATAATGTTATTAATTATAATAAATATAATACTAATACAATAGATATTATTAGAAATTTAAATATAAATGAACTTAATAATGTAATATCATCTCTTGATTTAAGTAATACTTCTGTATATACAGTTGTACCGCCAAATTTTAAGGAACATGCATAGATTAACGTTAATAAAATATAGGGAAATATTTCTCTATATTTTTATTTTGGAATTAAATATTTTATTTTTATATTTATTATAACAAACTAATAAAAAATTATAATATACCAGTTTTATTTATTTTATAATTGTGATAAAATAAAATTATAAAGAATAAGGGAGATAATATTATGGATAAAATTAAAAAACTAAATAAAAGAAAAAGATTATTAAAACTAATTATTATATTAATAATAGTAGGATTAGGATATTTTACATATATGTTTATAAATAGTCCTAAGATAAAAATAATAAGAAGCTTACAAAACTTCAGTGGTATAAGTAGAAATATAAATACTGAATATGGTAATTTATTTAATAGTCAAGTTATTGGATTTAAATCAAATAATACTATATCAATAAAAGATTCACTTGGTCTAACAAATGATTTATCACCAATTGAATTAAATCTTGAATACATAGAAGATAATAATAAAAGAATGAATTATATTGATTTAGATACAAAAATAAAGAATAAAAGTTTAATTAATTTAATAGGTACAAATAAAGATAATAAATTTTATTATACATTAAATAATATATATGATAATTATTATTATGTTGATAGTGATTATATAACATTATTTAAAAATAATGTAGATAAAAATATACAAAATGCATTAGTAAAAGCATTATTTAATAATATTAAGAATGAAAAATTTACTAAATCAAATGCAAATGATACATTAAATGGTAATCAAGTAACACTCACTAAAACATCAATATCATTAAATACTAATGAATTAAAAATGTTAATGAATAATTTTAAAAGTGAATTATCTAAAGTTAATGCTGGTGGTAAATATAATTATATAATTAACGTTATTAATGAATTTATTAATAGTGAAAATAAAAGTAATACAATATATAAATATAGTATGTATGAAAGTAATAATGGATTAGTTAAACAAGATATACAAATAATAGATAATGATAATAAATTAAATTATACTATATCATATTATGATTATGATAATAAAAATGGATTAAAAATAATTAATGGAGAAGATACTATATTAGATATTTTAGTATCTACTCTAGATAAAAATAAAGATATAACTGGTACTATTGGTAATCTTAATGTATCAGGTAAAATAGATGCAGATAAAATACTTATTACTATGAAAGATGAAAAAGAAGATAATATATTAAAAATAGATGGAGATATAAATACTAAAGAAGTTAAGAAAGATAGTGAATATAACAAAGATTATAATATAAATTTATCATATACAACTAATAATATATCAATATTTAGTATGAATATTAAATCAAATATAAATATATTTAATAATAAAGAAATAGAAGATAAAGATTATTCTAATGCATTAGAAAGTGATAAAGTAACAAAAAGTGATCAAAATAAGTTATCAGAATCATTACTTAAACATGATTTTATGAATAATATTGGATCAATATTTAATAATGAATTAGGACAATAAAAAGAAATAGAACGAACTATCTCTTTTTATTTTAACAACAAATATCAACTTTAATTAATACAGTCAACACATGTGTCATTTAAACATTTAATTGCGCATACACAATTTAAATTCATTGTGAAGAATGAATCAGTTGCTTCATATGCACATAAACTAGTTGTATCAGTATTTGGTACTAATACTCTGAATGTTGCACAATTATCTTCAACTTTTTCAACTCTAAATACTGCTGAACATGTATCAGTTAAAGTTCCATCACAATCTACTACACTTTTAGTAGTAGGCATTGTCCATGGTGTACCGTTTCCACAACAAGTGTATAGTGTTACTGGTCTAGTGTTACAGCTAATAGGAGTACCACAACCAAGAACAGGTCTATCACAAGTATCTAAACAACTATCAGGACCACATGCATTTTGTTGTAATATAAGTATCACCTTTAGTATATCAGCAATACAATTATTTGAGTTACTATTATTATCATTATTACACATAATTATCCACCCCTTCTTATATTTTCATTATAATTTATTCAATTAGATAAAAAGTGCTAAATCATTTTACCTATATTTTTAAAATTTATTTTAATATTAATTTACATCTTAATTTATACATGATAAAATATTTATAGATAAGGTGATTTTATGCTTAATAAACTAGATGATATACTTAATTATTTATATGATAGATATAAAATTAATGAAGAAAAACAATTATTATATAAGAATGTATTTATAGGTGTATTAATAACTTTAGATTTTAAAAATAATATGAATATTGATGTAGTTAATACTTTCTTAGATGATAATATAAGATTGTTAGGATTACATAATGTAAGAAAAATATACAATAATATAAATGAATATACAAATAAAAAGTATATTGAAGATTTAAGAAAAAATTATAAATTATTTAGTAGATATGATAACTTTGATGAAATAGAAAGACTAACACGAAATTTATCAGATAAGATTAATAGTGTAGATGATATGTTAAAATATACTGAATTATTTTATAGAGATGTAAAATGTAATGATTATGGTGTAGCTAGATTATTTTTTGAAAATAAAGTACCACAAAATATATATAATACTTTATCTAAATATAGGGAAAAACAAATGTTGATAGATAAATCTAATATACCATATATAAAAGGAAATATTTATAATATAGAATATGAAACAGTAAGAGTATGGGATAGTTATTTGATGTATTTTGATATAGAAAATATTAATGATAATATATTACTTAAACAAAAATTGATGACTAATCCTAATTATAGATTAATTACTTTAAAGAAAAATAATAAGATTATAAATCATATATTAGTTAATAAAAGTAATAATAAATATACTTATAAAGTATTAAAAAATGATGGATATGATTATAGTGAAATAATTAATAATATAGATAATGATATTAAGAGTTCTAATATATTTAAAGATCCAGTAAAAGTATATACTTCTTTAGATAAAGATGAATTAGAATACTATAGAATGAAAGAGGTATATGATAAAGCATTTAAGACATCTAAATTAATAGTATCAAGATTTAGTAGTGTTATTAAGAATAGTAAGAATAGAAAAACATATGTAGGTAGGGATTTTATGATAATAACAGATGAATCTTTAAATGATAAAATAGATATAATTTTTATTGTAAGACATAATGAAGATTTAAAAAATAAATTAGGTAGTGATGAATTATTTGAAACACTTAAAGATATTATTAGATCTACAAACAAAAAAATAGAGATAGATTGTTATAGAACATCTTATTACTTAATAGCTAAATTAGCAAGTAATGGTATAATTTATATTGATCAAGATAATTTATATAATAAATTAGATATTATTAATCAATATAGAATTGATGGAAAAATTAATAATAATTTTCCTAATATAATAAATAGTAATAATTATTCTATTTATTATGATAATAATAAACATAATAAAGTATCATTTTATTCAACTGATAATATGAATTTAAGTGATAAACAAAAATTAGAAGTAGAATATCAAAAAATATTATATAGTATAATACTTAAAAGATTAGTAGAAGAAAGAAATAAAGATAAATATAAAGATTTAAATATTAAAAATATAAATATTAAATCAAATTATAGTAATAAATATTCTAAATATATATTAGATAAATGTAGTTTAGGCAGATATTGCAGTTTGAATTATAATGATGAAAAAGAAATGAGGAGACACCAATAATGAAACAAAGATATGATGAATTAATTAATATTTTAAATAGATTAAGTTATGAATATTATACTCTAGATAAACCTAGTGTAAGTGATCAAGAATATGATAGATACATGCAAGAGTTATTAAAAATAGAAGAAGAAAGACCAGAACTTATTAGAGATGATTCACCATCTATGCGTGTAGGTGGTACAGTTTTAGATGAATTTCAAAAAGTTACACATGAAATACCAATGCTTAGTTTAGGAAATGTATTTAATGAAGATGAACTTATAAAATTTGATGATAGAATTAAAAAAGAAGTTAATAATCCAAAGTATGTATGTGAACTTAAAATAGATGGTCTATCAGTATCATTAATATATGAAAAGGGTAAATTAGTTAGAGCTGCAACAAGAGGAAATGGTGTAGTAGGTGAAGATATTACAAATAATGTAAAAACTATTAAATCAATACCACTTTCTTTAAAAGAAAAAATTGATATTGAAGTACGTGGTGAAATATATATGAGTAAAAAAATATTTAATAAATTAAATGAAGAAAGAGCACTTAATCACTTAGATTTATTTCAAAATCCACGTAATGCAGCTGCAGGAAGTATTAGACAATTAGATTCAAGTATAGTTGCAAAAAGAAAATTAGATGCATTTTTATACCATTTACCAGAAGCAAGTAAATATGGTATATATTCACATTATGATGCGCTTAAGTTTATGAAAAAATTAGGATTTGTTGTAAATAAAAATATTAAAAAAGTTGAAAATATAAAAGAAGTTATAGAATATATTGATTATTGGACAGAAAAAAGAGAAGAATTAGAGTATGATATAGATGGAATAGTAATTAAACTTGATGATTTGAATATGCAACAAAAATTAGGATTTACAGCTAAATATCCTAAATGGGCAACAGCTTATAAATTTCCAGCAAAGGAAGTATTAACAAAACTTAAAGATATAATTTTTACTGTAGGAAGAACTGGACAAGTTACACCTAATGCAGTTTTAGAACCTGTTAAAGTATGTGGTTCAACTATAAAAAGAGCTACATTACATAATGAAGATAATATAGTTAATAAAGGATTTATGATAGGTGATATAGTTTCTATTAGAAAAGCAGGAGATGTAATTCCTGAGGTTGTTGCGCCAATTATTGAAAGAAGAGATGGTACGGAAAAAGAATTTAAGATGATAGAAAATTGTCCTATATGTGGTACCAAATTAATAAGAAAAGAAGAGGAAGCAGATTACTTTTGTCCTAATCAAGAATGTGAAGCAAGAAAAATAGAAGGATTGATTCACTATGTATCAAGAGAAGCTATGAATATTGATGGTTTAGGTGAAAGAATAATTGAAGATTTCTATAATATGGGTTATATAAAAAAAATACCAGATATATATAAATTAGATCAAAAGAAAGAAGAATTAATGGAACTTGAAGGTTTTGGTAGTAAAAGTATAAATAATTTATTGGATTCTATTAATAATAGTAAAAATAATTCATTAGAAAGATTATTATTTGCTCTTGGAATAAGACAAGTAGGTAGTAAAACTGCTAAAATATTAGCAAAAAGATTTGGGAATTTAAATAATTTAATGAATGCTGATTATGATGAATTAAATCAAATACATGATATAGGTAGTATAATTGCTCAAAGTATTGTAGATTATTTTAAGGATTCAGAAAATATAGATGTTATTAATGAACTAATTAGAATTGGTGTTAATACTGATTATTTAGGAAAAGTTGATGTTGAAATACAAAAGGAAAATATAACTGGTAAGACTTTTGTTCTTACTGGAACACTAGAAAATTATACTAGAGATAATTTAAAGAAGATACTTGAAGATATGGGAGCTAATGTAAGTGGATCAGTTTCTAAAAAAACTAATGTTGTAATAGCTGGAGAAAGTCCTGGTAGTAAATATGATAAAGCAGTTGATTTGGGAATTGAGATATGGGATGAAGAAAGATTATTGAATGAATTGAATAACTAATAATACAATTTACATTTTGATAATAAAACAACAAAGAAATGAAATAATTTAAAAATTGGATTGAAAAATACAAAATTTTCTGTTACACTAATATTGTAATAGAAAAAGGTAAGTCCTCCCCAAAAAGAAATATGTACAAACATATGTTCGTGTTGGGGGGGGATTTATAATCCTAGTTAACTTTCTTATAAGCTAACACTTGCCTTGATATAAAGGTAGGTGATTTTTTTGTATTAAAATACTTTTAATAAATATTTAATAGAAGTTATAGGAGAGTGAAAAAATGGAGAAAGAAAATAATAAAAAGAAAGTAAGTATATTAATATGCGCGATAGTATTAGTGTTAATACTGATTGTTGGAATAACATATGCATATCTATCATCACATAACAAAGTTGATGACCGTACAACACAAGCAGGAACACTACTAATAAGTTATGAAGATGATAATCTAAATTCAATAAGACTGGATAATATACAACCAATATATGATAAAGATATAAAGGAAAAGGCAAGTAAAATATCATTTAAAGTAAACAATATAGGAACAGCTAAAGCTTATGTTGACATAAATATAACAGATATTAGCTTACCTCCTGAACTAGCAGATTTAGAATTTAAATGGGCATTATATTCTGGTGAAGAAAAGATAAGTAATGGTAATTTCAGAAATGTATTAGATAATAAATTACTTCTAACAAATAATCAAGAGATAACATCAAGTAAGAGTTATGAACTATACATTTGGATAAGTGAAAATGAATTAGACCAATCAGATATGATGGAAAAAACATTTTCAGCAAAAATAACAGTAGTAGGACATCAAAATAAACAAGCGGAATTACTTTCAAAAGTAATTAAAGATAACAATCCATTGCAAGAAGGCCAACCAGACTTTAGTAAAGTAGCAGTATCACAAGATTATTATGATACATTACCAGAATCAAGCCCTAATATGTATACTGGAATTAAATCGAAAGCAACAGTAGAAAATGGATTATATCAAGCTACTGATGATGATGGAGAAACATATTATTTTAGAGGAAACATAGAAAACAATTATTTAAAAATAGAAGGATTAACATGGCCTAACAATGCACAACCCGCATATTTAATACCAACAAACAAAAATTATAATCCAATTATTGTAAATAGTATGTACGAAGCATCAGATACTGAATGTGATTCATTCTACTCGAATTACGGATATTCTAGTGTAGACGAATGTATAGCAGATATAAAGGAAGTAGGCGCAAAACCAGGAGAAGATATGTTATTTAGGATAGTAAGAATCAATGGTGATGGAACAATTAGAATAATAGCAGATGGTTCTATTGGTAATATTGATTTTAATAATTATTTTAATGATGAAAAATATGTAGGATACACATATAATAATAGTAAACCAAATGTACAAGATGGTGAAAAATCAAAAATAAAAGAATATTTAGATAGCTGGTATGAAACAAATATGACTGATTACGATAAAATACTAGCAAGTACAAGATATTGTAATGATACAACAACAGGGTATATAGGTAAATATGCGACATACTATGGAGCATATGATAGAATAAACACAAATTCGCCAAATCCAACATATATATGTCCGAACACAGATAAATTGTATGGAGGAGAATATGATTTAAAAATAGGATTACTATCAGCAGACGAAGCAGTATTTGCTGGAGGAAAACATGATACATCAAATTCCAACTATTATTTATTTGGAAGTAGCGCTTGGAGATGGCTTATGTCACCTTATACTTGTTTATCCGATTATAATGAACCTTTGGAATACAGTATTCACCCAGGAGATTACCTAAGTGAATATGATTATTACACTTCATATGCTGATGTACCAGTTTTCAATCTGAGATCTGACACACTGTTTACCCAAGGAAATGGAGAAGTTAATAATCCTTATGTTGTAAAAAGTGAATAAAAAAACTGTCAAGAAATTAATTATTTAATTTCACGACAGCTTTTTTATGTATTACCAGAATCTTTATTTTCAGGATCAATAGGTTGAGTTGTGCCAGGATCTTCTGTAGAGCTTGAAGTTACAATCACAGTTCTAGAAATTTCTTTTTTATCTGAACCTACTTGTATTGTGTATTTAATTGTATATGTACCAGCTTTTGTTGTATCTATAGTATCACCGACATATTCACTATTGAAATATACAGTTCTTACAAACGAATATTTACTTGTTACATCTGTACCATTTTCAGTAACTTTAATACCAGGGTCAGTCCATGATTCATTTTGATTTATAGTTACTTCTTTCGGTCCTTTTATTGAAACTACAATCGTTTTATTATCATCACTATTACTTTGACTCTTACTTAAATCTATACTTACACTAACACCATCACTCATACCATCTGAATTAGAATATTTAACTTTAACAACAAATGTATATTTTTTATTTTCTGATACTGATAACTTATATGAATTTGCATCAGTATTACCAAGTTCAATTAATTGGCCATTCTCATCTTGATATATATAGTATGTAGGCAATCCATAAGTTTCGGCCATAGTAGGTGAAGACCAAGTTAGCGTTAAATTACCATTACCAGTAGATTTTAAAGTTAAATCATTAACATCAGGTATTTTTACATAACTATCACCACATGTTTCAGTTGGTTCTGTACCGACCTTAAACCAGTCATATCTAGCTGACGTATCACCTTCAACAGCTGCGCATATTTTACCATTAGAACCATATCTATATCCAACTTTAACAACAGATGCAGGTGGTTCAAAATCTTTTCCGGTTTGTTCAAATATACCTTTAGATATAGCATAGAATAATTGTTTTCTATCTGTCCAGTTTGCTGTAGTATTATAATATTCTTTATTTATCTTTTCATATCCAAGCCACATTGCAACCGAATATTCTTGATCGATACCAACTGTCCATAAGTCATTTAATGCTTTACTAGATAGACCATATCTTTTTATTGTTGCTTCATCAAAGTTAGTAGTACCAGTTTTTGCACCAAAGTTAATACCTTCAAGTTTAACAACATCGATATTACCAGATTCAACACCATATTTTAACATATCTGCAATCATGAATGCAGTTGAATCAGACATTGCACGTTTCTTAGTTGGACTAAATGTTTCTTCTTCACCAGTTTTATTGTATACTATCTTAGTTACAGTATAAGGAGTAATATAGTAACCACCATTTGCAAATGCTGCATATGCTGCACTAAGTTCAAGTGGAGTAGAACCATTAAATGCACCTATTGCATGAGCTTCATGTAATCTACCATTTGAATCAACTTCAGGAGTAATTCCTAAATTAGTAGCAAATTCTTTTATTTTAGAATTATCAACTTGTTGGAAAGTTTTCAATGCTGGAATATTTCTTGACATAGTTAATGCATCTCTAATAGTTTGTGTACCTTTATAAGATCCATCAACATTGTTTATTGGCTTTCCATCACTATAAGTATATGGAGCATCTACAACAGTTTTTCCTTCCCACCAATCGTTATATTCAATTGCTGGACCATAGTCAAATATTGGTTTTGCTGTAGATCCAATTTGTCTTTTAGTTTTTTCAGTCATAGTAGCAAAATTATACATCTTAGCATCATTTTTATTTCTACCACTACCGATTGCTACAATTGCACCACTATTTACATCTATTACTGAAATACCAGTTTGAATAACATCATTTTTAAATTGATATACTTCTCCTCTTTGTACTTTTTCTATATATTCTTGTTTTTCAGGAATTAAAGAAGTATATATTTCCATAGAAGTATTATATGGACTTTCACCAGTTTTTTCTTCTACTTCAGATACAACTAAATCCAAGTATCCTTGATATTTATTTTGAACTGTTGTACCAGTTTTTAACATATCTTCAATTTTAACATTTTCTGCAGCTTCACGTTCTTCTTTAGTAATATATCCATGTTTTTGCATCAAATATAAAACAGTTGAACGTCTTTCTTTTGTTTTTTCAGGATTTATAGTAGGGTCATAAGTACCTGGAGCTTGGAATATACCTGCAATCATAGCAGCTTCTGGTAAGGTTAAATCTTTAATATCTTTACCAAAGTATGACATAGCAGCTTGCTTAACTCCATAACTACCATTACCTAAATATGGAATATTAACATAAAATTCTAATATTTCTTCTTTAGTATATTGTTTTTCAAGTTTGAAAACAGCTAGATAAATATCAGTAAACTTTCTTGTCAAAGTTTGTTCTTTACCAGTAAATTGGTTTTTAACTACTTGCATAGAAATAGTTGATGCACCACCACCGTTTTTACCCAATAACTGTTTTATTGTAGCAACTGTAAATCTTCCTAAGTCTACACCCTTATGATTAAAGAAATTAGAATCCTCAGTTGCAAGTATTGCATCTATTAAAACTTCAGGAAGTTCATCATACGTTGCTTTATCTCTTTTTTCAGTACCTAACTCAGCAATAACACCATTCTTACTATCATATACAACACTTTTATCTCTAGTATATAGGTTATCAACATCAAATTTAGGAGCACTTAAAATAATATATCCTGCACCTAAAATAAACATAAATAATCCGATACCCATAATTATTAATAGTACGAATAATACTGTATTTAATTTAGACTTTTTCTTTTTAGAATTAGTTTTAGCTTTTGCTTTCGTTTTAGAAGTTTTTTCACCTCTAATTTTTTCTATATCACTCTTAGTTAATTTTACTTCTTTAGTATCACTTTTCGTCCTTTTTATTTTTTTCATTATATCATCTCCAAATTCATAAATTAGATATATTATACTAATTATTATAATGATTATCAATAATTTATATATTTCTATTTTTTTATAACCCAATACAAATATTATAGCAAGTAAAAATATAACAGGTATAATTGTACTATGTTTTTTATAAAACTTTAACAACTTTTGTTTCACTAAAACTCACCCCTATACAATTCATCAATACCTTCTAAATAGTCAATTCTTGGTTGAAATTGGTACTTTAATAAATATCCTCTTTCTTCAAAATAACTTAATGGTATAGATTTCCTTTTATTATTGTTTATAAATTCTATTAAATCTTCTCCTTTAAGTAAATAAATTCTAGATAAATTTACAAACGATACTATAATAAATCCAATACCACCGTGTCTCATAATAGATTCTATGTGTTTAATTTGATGTACATGAATATTTGGTAATGGAAAAGATGTTTTACTTGTTGTTTCTTTTGCTTCAAAGTCAATATACTTACCCTTATATATACCATTATAATCAGTAGTTGATGGTACTTTATAATATGCTTCAATTATTTTAGCATCATGTCTATTAGGATAGTTTACTTTATTGATTTGAATCGGAATAGGTTTCTTATATATTATTGCTCTATCAATAATTATATAATATTCATTAGATTCATTTAAATCTTCTTCTAAACTCATTCCTCTATTTGCATATGTTATTTCTTTATTTATCTGTTTTTTAATACCTTTAGGGTAATGCATAACATCTCACCAAGGCTAATTATACTATAAAATTCAAAAAAATACCATATAATTGATAAAATAAATTCATATTTTGTTATCCTTATAATATATAAACAAAAAAATATAAATTAATAATGATTCAATTTTAAATAATTTTCGCTAACAATGTCAATAGTTTAGGAAAATGTCCCAGGATAAAAACATGAAAAAATAAGAAGAGTGAGATTTTGACCTTTACTAATAAGGGTTTGAAATCTTTTTAATATG
>CANRKE010000006.1 GCA_947631135.1 uncultured Bacilli bacterium
TATTGCATAGTTGCTCATCAATGCATAATAATAATTTTATTATACTCTAAAAAAGCCACCTGTGCAAATAGTGATTTTTTTTTTAATTAATTATATACACTCTTAGTAAGATCACTAACAGCAGATAATATGTAAGATATTCTATACCAAGTCTGATAATTTACTTCACCATTATCATCTAAGTTAAAAACATCTTGAAAAGTCTTAACAGCATTTACTGTTTCATCATCAAATCTACCTGATGGATTTTTAATAATAGGAATACCAGGATAACTACCCCTAATATAATTAAGTGAATTTTGAAGCATATATACATCTACACCACAATCACCTTTTTTTAATTTTCTAGAAAATGAATATGGGTACGAACTAACAACTTCAGCTTCATAAATATTAACACTATTACCATAATAATATTTTAATATTTCTAATGCACTATATCCTTTTTCACCTAAATCTTTAGAACCCCATTGACTTAAATAACCATCTAAATTAGTATTACTTTTATAATGAGCTAATAATGGTTCTAATCTTATACCATATCTAATATATTCTCTAAATATCTCATCTACAATATCAGAAATAGGTTCGAAGATAGTTCCACCTCTAGTATATTTTTGATCATAATTAGTAGTTGATGTTATAGTAAAATTATAACCTCTACTAGCATACCATTCTGTATATATTCTATTTAGAGTAAATGAAATAATAGCTATTATATTAGCTTTAATTGTTTCATAAGGCCAAGTGGGATATATTTCACTTGATGCAACATTTTTAATATAATCTAAAAATGGTACAGTATAGTTAGTTGCATTATTATCACTAGGAATACCATCATGAACAATAATATTTTTTGGTATAACAACACTTCTAAGCACAATTGGTGCGATTTTATTTTCATCACTATTTGAATTATTTTCAAAATATGGAGGATATTCTCCCCATAAAGTATTAGGAGTAATATCAATAGTTTCATCATTTTGATTTTCATCAATAGAAGTCATGTAAATATCTTGAATAGAAGTTATACCTTCAAATATTTGTACATCTTCAATTCTAGTATTAGTAAGACCAAGTGCAGATACTAAAACATCATATGTTTCATATGGTCTAGTATTATATTGTTCTACATCAGATAAATCTTTACTAACAGTATCTAATGTAATTATCTCAGTTTTACCATCTTCATTAGTAGTAGTAGAAATAATTTCATATCCATCTTTAAGTATAGTAACACTTGCCCCACTAACAGGCATAGCTACACTACCACTATATACATTAATTATTAAGTAACCTTCTTTCATAATCCACCTCTATATATTATATAAAATTAGTTATAAAAAAATGTATATATATTGTATAAAATAATTAATTATGTTAATATTTAATTATAATGTAGGTGATTTAATTGAGAAGTATTGTGAAGTATTTTGTACTAACTATTTTAGTATTAGGATTATCATTTTTATCATATTATGGAATAAAGAAATATATATTAAAAGATAATAATAAGAAAATAGAAGAAAAAAAAGAAATTAAAAAAGAAAAGAAAGAAGAAATATATCCAAAGATAAGTAGAGCAAATATGATTATGACTGGTGATGCCTTACTTCATACATCAGTATATAAAAGTGTACAAAAAGATGATAACACTTATGATTTCACACCACAAATGGAGTATATAGAACCTATAATTAAAAATTATGATATAGCTTTTTATAATCAAGAAACAATAATAGGTGGTAAAGATTTAGGAATAAGTAACTATCCATTATTTAATTCACCTGATGAAATAGGGGATTGCATGGTTGATATTGGATTTAATATGGTAAATTTAGCATCTAATCATAGTTTAGATAAGGGTGAGAAGGGTGCGTTATACTCAATAAATTTCTGGAACGAAAAAGAAGATGTACTAACTGCAGGAGCATATCTTAGTGAAGATGATAGAACAACACCTAGAATAAAAGAAGTAAATGGAATTAAATATACATTATTATCATATACAACTAGTACCAATGGAATAAATTATCCAGAAGGGAAAACATATTATGCTGTACCATATTCAGATGAAACAGCAAAAGAAGATATAGAAAGAGTAAAAGATCAAGTAGATGTAATATTTGTATCTATGCATTGGGGAGTTGAATATTCTCAATCACCTAGTCAAGAACAAAAAAGAGTCGCAAATTATTTAAGTGAGTTAGGTGTAAACGTAATAATTGGAACACACCCTCACGTATTACAACCTATAGAATATATAGGGGACACATTAGTTGTATATTCTCTTGGTAATTTTATATCAGGACAAATTGGAATAGATAAATTAACAGGTGCTTTAGTATCGTTAGATATAACAAAAAGTGTTGATAAAGATGGTACTAAGACAATTAAAATATCTAATGTAGGTGCAGAATTAATATACACATATTATAAGAAGACAACCCCATATTGGTCAGACTTTAAAGTTATTCCATATGGACAATTAAATGATGAATTATTGCCTAACTATAAAAGTTATTATGAAAAATATTCAAATATATTAAAACAAAATGATAATAGTATACAAGTAAAAAGTATAGAATAAATTATTCAAACAAATGTTTAATTTTATTGACTAAAGAAAAATCAAGTGATATAATTAATCTACATTTTTATAAAGGAGGTTTACTTATGATTACAAAGCCAAAAGGTTGTTTAGATATATATGGTGATGAAGCAAAAAAATGGCAATATGTAAATAGTGTTATTGATGATTTAATGGTAAGATATAATTACTCATATATTAGAACTCCAATATTTGAAAATACTAATTTATTTCATAGAGGAGTAGGAGAAGATACTGATATAATAAAAAAAGAAACATATGATTTTAAAGATAAAGGAGATAGAGCTCTTACACTTAGGCCTGAGGGAACAGCAGGAATAGTAAGAAGTTACATAGAAAATAAGATGTATGGTAACAATTTACCTGTAAAATTATATTATAATGGAACAATGTATAGATATGAAAGACCACAAGCATTAAGAGATAGAGAACTTACACAATTTGGTTGTGAAGTAATAGGTAGTAATGATGAAATAGTCGATGCAGAAGTAATATCTATACCAGTAAATTTATTTAAAACTTTAGGACTTAAAAATATATTAGTTAAAATAAATTCTATTGGTGATACAATTTCAAGAAATAATTATAAAGAAGCATTAGTTAAATATTTTAGTAAACATAAAGATAAATTATGTAGTGATTGTTTAAGAAGATTAGAAACTAATCCACTTAGAATATTAGATTGTAAAGTAGATAGAGATTCTGAAATATTTGCAAATGCTCCAAAAATATCTGATTATTTAAATGAAGAATCTAAAAAAAGATTTGAGGTAGTACAAACTTATTTAGAAGCTATGAATATAGATTATGAAATAGATGAAAAATTAGTAAGAGGACTTGATTATTATAATCATATAGTATTTGAAATAGAAGCTAAAGTTAAAGATTTTGGAAGTAATAATGTTCTTGCAGGTGGTGGAAGATATAACGGTTTAGTTAAAAATTTAGGTGGACCAGATGATGATGGTGTCGGATTTGCAATTGGTATGGGTAGACTTATGGCTGCATTAGAAAGTGAAAATATTACTTTGCCTATAAATGATTCTATTGATGTATTTGTAATGTATGTAAACGATGAAGAAAAGCAAGTTGCATCAGGTTTAGTACAGGATATTAGAATGAAAGGTTATATTGTAGATACTGATTATAATGGTAGAAGTTTAAAATCTCAGTTTAAACAAGCAGATAGACTTAAAAGTAAAATATTGATAATACTTAATAGTGACGAATTAAAAAAAGGTCTTATTAAAGTTAAAAATAATCAAACAAAGAAAGAGGAGTTAATAAATATAAATTATTTAGAGTATTATATTGAAGAAGTTATGACAACTTATGATATAGATAATAATGATTTGGGGGAATAGTTATGGAAGAAAAAATAAATTTTAATGAATTGGTAAATCTATGTAAAGATGATATGATTAAATATAATGAATATATGGATTATTTAAAAAGTGTTCTTAAGAATACTATTAAAAATATAAGAGAAATAAATATAGCTAAAATACAAAACTATATTGTAATGGTTATAGAATATATATATGATAATAAAATTTGTTTTTTAGAAACTAAGAGAGAAATTAAAAATAATAAAAAATCAATATACAACAATGATAAATATAATTTTGGTGATCCATACTTTAATATACATTGTAATATTTTTAGCGATATAGAAAGATTTATAGAAGATAATGAATTTATGAATGGACATAAAATAATAGAAAAGTATAGAGATGGAGAATGCATAATTGATATTTTGCCTAGTATGATTTCATTATATTATAAAAAAGATTCAGAAAAGCTACTAAGTTTATCATACAGAAATAGTCATTCTAAAAAATATAATAACGAAGATCAAAAAATAATTGATAGTTTAAATACATATTCATTACATGTAAAAGAAAATATTTTAGATTTTGAAATAAATGAATTATTGAATGCAAAAATAATTGATAAGGATGAATTACCAAGTTATATATGTGAAAAAAATAAACAATTAAAGAAGATAAAATAAGGTTGTGATTTAATGAAAAAACTAAGAAATACTGATGTAAATATTGATAAATTAGATACTGTAGTAACACTCTATGGTTGGGTTTTAAGAAAACGTGATTTAGGTGGGGTAATATTTATAGATTTAAAAGATATATCAGGTGTTATTCAATTAGTTATTTCACCTGAAAATAAAAACTATGAAAAAGCTTGTACAATAAAGACAGATTATGTACTAAAAACAAGTGGTAAAGTAGTTAAAAGAAGTAATCCAAATAAAAATCTTAAAACAGGAGATATAGAAATAGAAGTAGAAGATTTAGAAATACTTAATGTTGCTGAAAATCCAATAATAGATGAAAATAGTTTGGAAGAAACTAAATTAAAATATAGATATGTAGATCTAAGAAGAAGTGAACTACAAAATAATTTTATAGTTAGACATAAAATTACTAAATCAGTAAGAGAATACTTAGATAGTTTAGGATTTATTGATATTGAAACACCTATGCTTACTAAATCTACACCTGAGGGTGCTCGTGATTATATAGTGCCATCACGTGTAAATAAAGGATGTTTTTATGCACTTCCTCAATCTCCACAAATATTTAAACAATTACTTATGGTGGCAGGTTTCGAGAAATACTATCAAATTGCAAAATGTTTTAGAGATGAAGATTTAAGAGCAGATAGACAACCAGAATTTACACAAATAGACTTAGAAATGAGTTTTGTTAGTGAAAATGATGTTATGGATATAACTGAAAATCTACTTAAAAAAGTATTTAAAGATGTTAAAGATATTGATATTCAATTACCACTTACAAAGATGAAGTATGATGATGCGATTGATATTTATGGAACTGATAAACCAGATTTAAGATTCGAAATGAAGATTAATGATATATCTAATATATTTGAAAGTACTGAATTTGAATTATTTAAAAATATATTAGATGATAATGGAATAATAAATTGTATAGTAGCAAAGGATAGTGCAGATAAATTTTCTAGAAAAGATATTGATAAATTAGGAGAATTTGTTAAAACTTATCAAGCAAAATCTATTTTTTGGCTTAAATATAATAATGAATTTAATGGTGGTATTACAAATAAATTATCAGAAAGTGAACTATCTAAATTAAAAAATGAATTAAACATATCTGATAATGATATGATCTTAATAATTGCTGGAAATAAAAAAGTAGTAAAAACAAGTTTAGGTGCACTTAGATGTAATATAGCAAATAAGTTAGGATTAATAAAAAAAGGTGAATATAAATTACTTTGGATTACAGATTTTCCAGTATTTGAATGGTCAGATGAAGAAAATAGATACCAAGCTTGCCATCATCCATTTACAGCCCCTAAAGATGAATCTATAAAATACTTACTTACAGATAAAGATAAGTGTTATGCTAAAGCATATGATATTGTAATAAATGGATATGAAGCTGGTGGTGGTTCAATAAGAATTCATGATAGTAAATTACAAGAATTAATGTTTGAATCATTAGGCTTTACTAAAGAAAAAGCATTAGAAAAATTTGGATTTTTGATAGAAGCATTCAAACATGGTACACCTCCACATGGTGGTTTAGCACTTGGTCTTGATAGACTTACTATGCTAATGCTTGAAACTGATAACATAAAAGATGTAATTGCTTTTCCTAAAACTACATCTGCATCATGTCTTATGACAGATGCACCAAATACAGTAGATGATAAAGCTTTAGAAGAATTGCATATTAAAAACGTAATATAATTATATTATGGAAATAAGTAAAATTAAAAAGGCTTTAGTAGAGCAAAAAAATATGAATTTGTCTGGTAATCTATATCATAAAACTCAATTAGATTTTACATATAATACTAATTATATCGAAGGTTCAACAATAACACCTGATGAAACAGCAAGCATTTATGATACAGGAACAATTTTAACAAGTAGTGATAAAGTTATAGTATTAAAAGATGCCACGGAAACAAAAAATCATTTCACTTTATTTAAATATATGCTGGATACTATCGATTGTAAGCTTTCTGAAATATTAAAAAATCTTTTTACGGTATAATGTTATAAAAGTGTGGTGAATTTTATGATTTATATAACCGGTGATACTCATAGAGATTTTACAAGAATATTATTTTTAACTTATCAAAATAAAACTACTATTGATGATATTATAATTATATTAGGTGATGCCGGAATAAATTTTTATGATAAAGCAACAGATGACACTTTAAAAAAACAATTATCACAAGAACCAATTACATTTTTTTGCATTCATGGTAATCACGAAAAAAGGCCTCAAACAATTAACACATATAAAGAAAAGCAATTTAAAGGTGGAACTGTTTATTATGAAGAAGAATACCCTAACTTATTATTTGCTAAAGATGGTGAAATCTATAACTTTAATAACAAAAAAGTTTTAGTTATTGGTGGTTCATATAGTGTTGATAAAGAATATAGGCAAGCACTTGGTTATGGTTGGTGGGAAGATGAACAACCTAGTAAAGAAATTAAAAATAGAATATTGAAAGCTATTAAAAAAAATAAAAATGAAGTTGATATAGTTTTATCACATACTTGTCCATATAAATATCTACCTTATGAAGTTTTTCTTCCAGGAATAGATCAATCAACTGTTGACCAAAGTACCGAAAAATTTTTAGATGATATAGAAAATACTTTAAATTATAAAAAGTGGTATTGTGGCCATTATCATACTGAAAAAATAGTTGATAAAATTGAGTTTATGTTTGAAAGTGTTAAAGAATTTGATAAATAAAAAATTTATATTTTTATTGAAAATTAAATTAAAATAAGTATAATATCACTTCACTTGAAAACGAATTGGTGCTAGTATCACACTAGCTAACTCTTTTTATATACTTTAGTACAAAATTGTCAAAAATAGTAAAAAAGTTCTCTGCAGAGTACAAAGTTGATTTATCGCAAAATGGAATTATACATAAAAATATTAGAAACTTCTAATATTTTTTTCATATAATTAATTGGGAGATGATAATTATGTATGAAATATATACAATAAAAGATGGTGATACAATAGATACAATCGCACAAGAATTTTCAACAACGCCAGATGTTATATTTAATCTAAATACGTTTAATCCATTAGCTAGATTAGAAGTTGGTAAAAATATAATTGTACCTGCTAAAAAATTAAAAAATCTTAGATATTATAAAGTAAAAGATGGAGATAATTTATATGCAATTGCAAAGAAATATAATACAACACCAGAGGTAATATCAAAATTAAATGGACTTGATGAGGGAGAATATATATATAAAGATCAAATATTATTAATACCATCTAGTGATATAGAAATATATATGACAGTTGAGGGTGATACATTAAATGAATTAGTTAGAAAACTAGATACTAATTTAAAGGATATATTAATGCAAAATGAAAAAATATATCTTTTACCAGATCAAATGATAATAAAAAAAAGTAATCGTTAACTATTGTTTATGCAATAGTTAATTTTATACAGTAAACTTTACACATATAGTAAAATATTATAAATAATTATATGTTAATGTCGAAAAAAATTTGATTTTATGATATAATTATTTATAGTTATGAAGGTGATGTGTTTATGAAAAAGAGATATAGTTTGGTAATTTTTACAATAATTGTCATGATTTGTTCACTATTTATAAATGTTAAAGCAAATGCATCAACAAGATACTATATAACTTCAACTATTGGATTAAATGTAAGAACTGGTCCTGGAACTAACTATTCAAAAACAGGAGATGTACTTAGTTACAACCAAGAAATTACATATATAGAATCTAAACATAATGAACAAGGATGTAGTGATGATTGGTATCATATAAAATACAATAATAATACTAAAGAAGGATATGTTTGTAGTACTTATGTTGCACATGAAGATTTAGTTGATATAGATCAAAATGGTGATTATGAAAAATATTTAAGAGAACAAGGATTTCCTGAAAGTTATTGGCAAAAATTAAAAACTTTACATAGTAAACATAATAATTGGGTATTTAAAGCAGTTAAAACTGGATTAGATTTTAATACTGCTGTAGATAATGAAAGTGTTATTGGTAAAGCTTTAATAGATGGATCTGATACTTCGTTAAGAAGTAAAGAATCACCTGCATATAATTCATCAACAGGTGTATATACTCAATATGAACCAGGGTGGTATGCAGCAAGTCGCGACACAGTTAAATATTATATGGATCCTAGAAACTTTTTGACAGAGCAATCAATATTTATGTTTGAAAACTTAAATTACAACAGTCAATATCAAACAAAAGGAGCTGTTGAAAAAATACTTGGAGGATCATACATGCCAAGCTTATATCCTGAGTATGCTGATGCATTTATTGAAGCTGCAGGAAAATATAATATAAGTCCAACACATTTAGCATCTCGTGTAAGACAAGAAACTGGACTTAATGGTTCAGTATCATCATCAGGTGCTGCATTTGTATACGAATACGATGAAAAAACTAATCAAGGTAATGGTCAAACATATAGTGGTATATATAATTTTTATAATATAGGAGCATACTCTTATAAAAGTCCTGCAATAAGAGGTCTTATATGGGCAAATGGTGGAGTTGATGGTAGCGTTACTAGTTATCAAAGACCATGGGATAGTCCATATAAAGCAATTGTCGGAGGAGCTGAATATATAGCAAGTAGTTTTATTAATAAAGGACAAAATACAATTTATTTTGAAAGATTTAATGTTAAACCTGGCGCAGTTAATCCAGTATATACTCATCAATATATGACTAATGTTAGGGCTCATGTTAGTGAAGCTGATACTACTTATGGATCATATAAAAATATGAATTTATTAAATGAAACATTTGTATTCGAAATACCTATATATAATGGAATGGATAATACTGTTAGTCCACCTCCATCATCTAGTGGAAATACAAATCAAAACAGTACTGCATCAGTAAATACAATTATTACTAATATAGGTGTAAGAGTTAGTGGTTCAAATATTAGTGGTATAAATCTTGGAACAACTGGTAGTGATTTAGTAAATAGAGCAAAATCAGTTAATCCAAATGCTAGTGTAAGTGTTTCAAATACTGGAAGATTAGGAACAGGTAATACAATTACAATAAGAAGTAATGGTGAAGAAAGAACATATACTGTTATAATATATGGTGATTCTAATGGTGATGGTAATATAAATATATTTGACCTTGTTAGAAATCAAAAAATAATATTAAATTCTATGAGTACATCAAGTGCATCAAAAACTGCTGCTGATGCAAATAAAGATGGTAAAGTTAATATATTTGACCTTGTTAGAATTCAAAAACATATATTGAATACAGCTTCAATTGAACAATGATAGATTGGTGGTAATTATGAAAAGAATAAAAAGTATATCTTATTTAATATTGTTAGTAGTACTAACATTTATGCTTGTACCTAAAGTTAATGCAGCAAGTGCAAGTATTAAAGTTTCATCTAATAAATCTACTGTTATAGAAGGAGGAACTTTTACAACTACTGTAACTGTTTCCTCTGGCACTCCAATTGCAGCATGGCAATTTGATTTGACATATGATTCTAGTAGATTAACTTTAGTTAGCGGTACACCTGCAGTACTAGAAGCTGCACAAAGCACAAGTAAATATAGTGCATCATATTCATATACGTTTAAAGCAAAAAAATCCGGATCTGCAAGTATCGGAGTTAAAAACTATACTGTATCTGATTGGAATGAAACAGCTATGGGAGTAAGTGCTGGTACGTCTAGTGTATCAATAATTACTCAAGCAGAATATGAAGCAAGCTTAAGTAAAGATTGTAATTTAAAATCATTGAGTGTAGAAGGTGCGACATTAACTCCAGCTTTTAGTGCAGACGTAACTGAATATTCTACTGAAATGGAAGCTGGTGTTACTAAGATAAATATAGTTGCTACTAAAAGTGATAGTAAATCAAGTGTTACTGGCGCTGGTGAAAAAGATGTTACTGAAGGAATGAATAAATTTGAAATAGTTGTAACTGCAGAAAATGGTTCTAGTAAAACTTATGTACTTAATGTTAATGTAAAAGAATTATCTCCAATTAATGTTAAAGTTGGAAAGGATAATTTGACTGTTGTAAGAAAAAGAGAAAACCTAACTGCTCCACAAAATTATTCTGAAGTAGATGTTAAAATAGGAGATGAAGATGTACCAGGTTATTATAGTGAAGTAACTAAACTTACTTTGGTAGGTCTTAAAGATGAAAAAGGTGAAATAAAATTATATATATATGATAAGAAAAAAAATACATATAAAATATATAATGAATTATCATTTGCAAAAATAACACTTTATCAAATGGATATGGATAAAGATGATATCCCTACTAACTTTAAAAAAACTACAATAAAGATTGATGGTGTTGAATATACTGTATATAAATATGATTTAGATAGTAAATATTCTATTATGTATGGTATGAATACTGAAACAGGTAAAAAGCATATATATATGTATGATGAGACTGAAAACACTTTACAAATATTTAATGATGATTTGTATAATAAAATGATAAATGATACTTTGTATTATAGAAATTTATTATTCTGTATGGCTGGAGTTTCTTTGATATTCCTAATAGTTATTATAATAATGATAGTTAAGCTTTCAAAAGCTAAGAAAAATAAGAAAAAATTAGATAATTTAGAAAAAATTATTGAAGAAAAAAGAAAAAATTTAGAAGAAAAGAAAAAGAATACTCAAGAACAAAGAAATCATAAAAATGAAAATAAATAAAGATTTCAAATTAATTAACAAAAAATGATTTTTACTTAATAAAAGTCATTTTTTTATTATATGAATTCTAAATAATTAATAGAAAAATATTAGTGAGTATAGACAAATTAATCATATGTGATAATTAAATACAATAAAATCTTGACAATAAATAATTATTACTGTATTATATATTCTGTCATTAGATTCTTTGTTAATTAAATATATTTACTAATGGGGGTAGTCTGAAAAATAGGTGTTTTTATGACTATGTATGCCTTGAACGAATCGAAAGGAATGGTAGTTAATATGAAAATAGAAGAAATTGAACAATTAAATAATATTATAAAAACAACAAATTCTATTAAAACACTATATAATAAATTATATGAATTAGAAATAAATAATAAAAAAAATACAGAAGAGTATAATAAAACTTTAAATTATTTAGATATGGCTATTGAAGTTGAAAATAGTGAGTATGATAGATGTAAATTTAATTATGAAAAAAGTAAAAGATGGATGGAATACATATTAATCGAAATGTTACATAATAAATTTTGTAACAATGAAATAAGTGTTTTAGAATTAAATTACGAAAAATTGGAATTGAGAAGAATATTAAATTGTCTTAGTAAATATGTAAATGAATCACCAAAAAGTGTGTTTGCCGAAATAAGTATTATATTACGTATGTTAGGAGTAAGTGATATAGAAAAGAAGGTAGAAGAAACCCATAGCTTAAATTATAAAATGGATAGGGAATTAAAAAGAGAAATGGCATTATCATTTTTATATTTTATTAATAAAGAAATAAGTGATAATAATTATAATAATAAATATAAAAATGAATTAATCAGAACAAAATACAATTTAAGTTTTATTAGTAAGCTTGTTGAAAATAATTTATTTGTAGATAATTTTCAATTTCCTAACGAATTAAATAATTATTCTAAGTTTATTGCAAATTCATTAGATATTAATGATAAAATATATGAAAATATTAAAAATGAATTTGGTAAATCAGTAGCAGAAGAAGAAATAATAAACATTTTATCTATAAATAACTATCAATACAAAGATGAAAAAGTAAAAATATCATCTATATTAAGAATATCTTTGATAAAATCATCGCTTTTATTTATGACATATGAAAATATTGAATATTTGAATGATATATATGATGAATTATTCAATAACTCTATGGGTGATTATAAATATTTAAATAATAGTATAAGTGTAGATATAGTAAAAAAATGTATATCAAAATTTTTAAATATAGAAAATTTAAAAAAATTAAAAAAAATTATAAATAATATATAATGTATTAAAACTTAAAATATGTGTTGATGATAGAGTTTTATATGATTTGAGATGATTTTTAATGATTGTATATAAGGAGGAAATATAGTGACTAAAAAAGATATATTATATTACTTAGATAAATATAACTTAGATAAAAATGAGTTTATAATAATATCAGGAGCTGCATTAGTATTGTATGGTATAAAAAAAGAAACTCCAGATATAGATATAACTACTACAAAAAAATTATATAATGAATTATTAAAGAAGTATAATTGTATTCTTGAAAAGAAATGTAATGGATCAGATATATATTTTATTGATAATATATTAAATTTTTCTAAAAATTTTTATAATATGGTAGAATATAAAAATTATCTTGGTTATAATGTACAGACACCTGAATCTATTATAGAATTAAAAACAATGTTGAATAGAGAAAAAGATAAAAAAGATATAAAGCTTACTAAGATGTATATTAAAGAACATCAAAAGTAAAATTTATATTTTTTTTATATAATTAATTGACATATTTTTCTATATGTACTAATATAATTGTATGGCAACTTACAATTGGAGTTGAGAATATAATGAAAGAAAAAAAGATACTATATCAAATAAGAACATTAAATAATATGATTGTTAAATGTTTTAAGAGTGATTCATATATAGATAATCTATCACTTACACCGACACAGATGCAGATAATGGAATATATACTAGATAATCATGATATAGATATATATCAAAAAGATTTAGAAGAAGTATTAAATTTAACTAGAGCTACAGTATCAGGTGTTTTATTTACTATGGAAAAAAATGGTCTTATAAAAAGAGTTGCCAATATTAAAGATGCAAGAGTAAAACAGATTGTACTTAATGAGAGTGCTGAAAAGATATTTTTAAAAAAGAAAAGAATATTAGAGGATTTAGAAAAAATAATAGTTAATGATTTAAGTAGTGAAGATTTGGAAAGTTTTTTAAAAGTTATTAATATAATGAAAGAGAACATAAAAAATAATTACTAGAAAGAGGTTGAAATATGATAAAGTTATTTAAGAATTTTAATAAAAAAGATTGGTTAATAATATTCATATGTTTTATATTAATATTTGCACAAGTTTGGTTTGATTTAAAAATACCTGATTATATGTCAGAAATAACTAAACTTGTTCAAACAGAAGGAAGTAAGATGAGTGATATACTTACTAATGGTGCATATATGATATTATGTGCATTTCTAAGTTTGTTAGCAGCATTTATAGTTGGATATTTAATATCTAATTTATCAGCATCTTTTTCTATGAAAACAAGGAAGAAATTATTTGATAAAGTTGAAAATTTAAGTATGCATGAAATAAAACAATTTGAAACTAGTAGTTTAATAACTAGAACAACAAATGATATTACACAAGTACAAATGTTTATTGCAATGGGATTACAAATGCTTATTAAAGCACCTATTACAGCTATATGGGCAATAACAAAGATACTTAATAAAAATCTTAGATGGTGTTTAATAACACTTATTGCAATTATAATATTATTATCAGTAATAGCTATACTTATGAAACTAGTAATTCCTAAATTTAAGATAGTTCAAAAGTTAATTGATAAAATAAATAATGTTACTAGAGAAAATTTAACTGGAATAAGAGTAGTTAGAGCATTTAATGCTGAAGAATATCAAGAAAATAAATTTAATGATGTTAATAATAGTCTTACAGATTTACAAATATCTAATCAAATGAAGTTTGCAATAATGTCGCCAGTAATGTATTTAGTAATGTACTTTTTAACATTATCAATATATTTAGTTGGTGCATATTTAATAAAGAATTCACTTATGGTAGATAAGTTAGGATTATTTGGAGATATGGTAGTTTTCTCTAGTTATGCTATGCAAGTTATTATGTCATTCTTAATGTTAGCAATGATATTTATGATGTTGCCAAGAGCTAGTGTATCTGCAAAACGTATAAATGAAGTATTGGATACAAAAGAAAGTATAGTAGATGGTACAATTGACGATAATACTACCGATTTAGTTGGTGTTGTTGAGTTTAAGAATGTATCGTTTAAATATCCTGATGCAGAAGAATATGTACTTGAAAATATTTCATTTAAAGCTAATAAAGGTGAAGTAGTTGCATTTATAGGTTCTACTGGTTCAGGTAAATCTACATTAATAAATTTAGTTCCAAGATTCTATGATGTAACAGAAGGTAGCATCCTAATTGATGGAGTAGATGTAAGAGATTATAAACAAGAGTTCTTACATAATAAAATAGGATATGTTCCACAAAAAGCAGTAATGTTTAGTGGTACAGTTTCATCTAATGTTAAGTATGGTGATAATGGAAGGGAAGTAACAAACAAAGAAGTTATGGAAGCAATAGATGTTGCTCAAGCAAAAGATTTTGTTGAAAAGATGGACGATAAATATAATTCGCATATAGCTCAATCTGGAACAAATATTTCTGGAGGGCAAAAACAAAGACTTGCAATTGCACGTGCGATAGCTAAATCACCAGAAATATACATATTTGATGATTCGTTTTCTGCACTTGATTATAAAACTGATTCAGTATTGAGACATGAACTTAAAAAATATACTAAAGATGCAACAAGTCTAATAGTAGCTCAAAGAATAGGTACTATAATGAATGCTGATAAAATAATAGTACTTGATAGTGGTAAGTGTGTTGGAGTTGGTACACATAAAGAGCTTATTAAAAATTGTGAAATTTATAAGCAAATCGCACTATCACAAATAACGAAGGAGGAACTTGAAAATGCAAAATAATGAAAATAGAACTCCTAATAAGAATTATGCAAATAGACCTCATGGTCCAAGAGGAATGATAAAAGAAAAGCCAAAAGATTTTAAAAGTGCTTTTACGAGATTATTAAAAGAGTTAAGTGGATTTAAAGTTTTAATATTATTATCTTTAACACTTGCTATTTTAGGATCAATATTATCAATATTAGCTCCAAATAAATTATCTGATTTAACAGATGAAATATCTAATGGACTAATTATAAATAAAGATAATATGGAAGATTTAACAAAAAATATAACAGATAATTTAAGTGAAGAGAAATTAAAGAATGTTATTCCAAATATATTAGATATACAAATGGATCAAAATACAATTTTACAAATTATGGCTAACAATGAAATACCTGCTTCTGATAAACAAGCATTTCAAAATATACTAGATAATATGAATAATGGAAATAATGATAGTATGTCATCTTTTAGGGATATTCCACAAAGTATATTAAATGTAATACTTAAAGATTCAGAATATGATGGTGTAGTTGTTACAAAAGATGATAAATTAAAATTAATAGATACTATGGGTAATATTAATAAAGAAAATATGAATTTTGATTTACCAAAAAGTATCCAATCAATATTATTTGATGAAATAGAAATAGATGGAGTAAAAGTATCTATCGATGATCAAGTAAAATTTTTAGAGCTTGCAAGTACATTAGATGATAGTGATGATGTAAATACTTTATATGGTAAAATAGATGATGCACCTAAGAATATTAAAAAATTAGTAGAACCTGTTATGAATATGAATAAAATTAAAAATATTGCATTATTTTTAGCTTGCTTATATATACTTAGTGCATTATTTACATACATACAATCTATAGCTATGACAAAAGTATCAAACAATTTCGCAAGAGGACTAAGAAATAGAATATCAGTAAAGATAAATAAATTACCACTTAAATATTTTGATAGAAATCCTATTGGGGATACACTATCTAGAGTAACTAATGATGTAGATATGATAGCTATGACAATGAATCAATCATTAGCTACATTAGTAAGTTCAATAACACTATTTTTAGGAACGATTATAATGATGTTTATAACTAATTATATTATGGCTATAACAGCAATTATATCAAGTTTATTAGGATTTATATTTATGTTTATAATCTTAGGTAGATCACAAAAATATTTTAAATCTAGACAAAAAGAATTAGGAAAATTAAATGGACATATAGAAGAAATATATTCAGGATTGAATGTAGTTAAAGCATATAATGGTAAGAAAGATGCTGATGAAAAGTTTGATAAATACAATAAAAAAGTATACGAAGCAAACAGAAAGAGTCAATTCTTATCAGGACTTATGATGCCGATGATGAATTTTATTGGTAACTTAGGATATGTTGCAGTATGTGTTGTAGGGGCACTTCTAACAATGAATGACGTAATAAGTTTTGGTGTAATTATTGCATTCATCACTTATGTAAGATTATTTACTTCTCCACTTTCACAAATTGCTCAAGCAATGACATCTATGCAATCAACTATGGCTGCATCAGAAAGGGTATTTGAGTTTGTTGATCAAGAAGAAATGGCAAGTCAAGATAATATAACAAAATCAATAAATAAAAATAAAGTAAAAGGAAATATTGAATTTAAAAATATTGAATTTAAGTATGATGGAAATGATAAACCTACAATTAAAAATTTTAGTGCGACTGTAAAACAAGGACAAAAAATTGCGATAGTTGGTCCTACTGGTGCAGGAAAAACTACTATGGTAAATTTACTTATGAAATTTTATGATATAAATAAAGGTGATATCATAATAGATGGTATATCAATTAAAGATTTAACTAGAGAAAATATACATAAATTATTTACAATGGTCTTACAAGATACATGGTTATTTAGTGGAACTATAAAAGAAAATATTATATATAATAGAAAAAATATAAGTGATAAAAGAGTTCATGAAGTATGTAAAATAGTAGGATTAGATCATTTTATTAAAACATTACCTAAAGGATATGATTCAATTATTGCAGATAATGATAGTGTATCAGCAGGACAAAGACAACTTCTTACTATAGCTCGTGGAATGATTGAAGATGCTCCATTCTTAATTTTAGATGAAGCAACTAGTAACGTAGATACAAGAACAGAAGAATTAGTACAAGAAGCAATGGATAAATTAACCTTAGGTAAAACATCATTCATTATAGCTCATAGATTATCAACAATTAAAAATGCAGATTTAATATTAGTAATGAAAGACGGAAATATTATAGAAACTGGTAATCATGATGAATTAATGAAACAAAATGGATTCTATGCAGATCTATATAATTCACAATTTGAAATATAATTAAAACGGTTGAGATTAATTTTATATCTCAATCGTTTATTTGTTCATGTATACATATTCATCAAGAGTTATATTATCATTTTTTATTTTTTTTGCGTTTTTTATACCGACATATCTTAAATGCCATGCTTCATTTATATATCCTGTTACAAATTCGTTATCATATCTTATAATAAATCCATAATTGTGTGCATTATTTAATATATATCTATATTCTGGAGTTTCATTAAATTTTGTATAATTCTTATTGTTGCCCATTACATCTATAGATAATCCTGTTTCATGTTCACTAAATCTTGGACGAGCACTATATTTAATAGCTGCATATTCTCCATCCTTTTTAACATACTCATCATATAAAGTTTTCTGATAATCATAATTTCTATATCCAGATATAACTTTCATATCTAAATTTAAACTTATCATATCCATACACATATCTATAAGATGTTTACTCGCTTCTTTTCTAATATATACATCATCTTTAACTGAACATCTCTTATCTATTAATACTAGATCATTTGGACTATAATCATCTGGCAATTTATTATATTTATTTACTAAAACTAATTTATCATATGGATTTGTTATCGTTTTTACGTCACTATAAAAATCTTTATCTAAATTCATATTTACATATAAAATAATATGATAGAAATCAAGTTCATAATATTTATTTCTATATGCAATATATCTATCTAAGTTATTTATATCAAATATACTATATCTTATAAATTCAGTAATATTTTCTACATAATTATGATTTGATAAATAATTTATATCAGATTTTTTTAAATATTTATCTATTTCTTTAATTTCCTTATTTGAATAACCTAAATTTAAAAATACTTCTTTTGTTTTATTAAATTTACAACCACATAATAAAAATATAATAAATATAAATAATATATATAAATTTTTTCTAGGTTTGTCCATGAATTTACACCTCCAAAAATATTTGAATAAAAATATTAAATTGTAATTTACAATAGATTTTATATATGTTAAAATATATGTAAGGAGAGTGGTTTTTATGAAGAAAGAAAAAAGAAAAATACCTACTAAAAATTATATTAAATTAGCTCTTATTTTTATATTTACTTTAATTGTGGTATTTTATGCAAATTCATGGTATAAAACATATCAAATAAATAAGTTAAATACACCATATATTAGTGGGAAAATAAAAGCAATAAACAAAAGTGAATTAGATACATATTTAGTAGAAAATCCAAATCTTATTATATATGTTGGAAAAAATAATGATCAAAAGTGTTATGATTTTGAAAAAGAATTATATAGCGCAATTAAGAAAAGCAATCTAATAGAAGAAACTGTATTTTTAGATTTAAGTGATAATTATTCTAGTGATATATTAGATGATATACAAGATAAATATTACTCTGAAAATATAACTGCAGAATTAAATAATTTACCAGCACTTTTAATTATTCAAGATAAACAAATTAAAGATGTATTAATAGTTAGTAATGACGAAAAAATTTCAAGTGATTCAATAATTCAATTGTTTGAGGAGTTCGAATACATTAAATGATAAATATTGTAATGTATGAACCAGAAATACCAGCAAATACTGGAAACATTATGAGAAGTGTTGCAGGAGTTGGGGCAAAATTACATTTGATAAAACCACTTGGATTTTCACTAGAAGATAAATATGTAAAACGATGTGGTGCAAATTACATAGATAAATGTGATTATGTAGTATATGAAAATTATGAAGAATTTAAAAGTAAAAATAAGGGAACATATTATTTTTTAACTAGATACGGCAACAAGTGTTATACAGATTTTGATTATAGTGATACTAATGAAAATATATATTTTATCTTTGGAAAAGAAAGTACAGGAATACCACTTGAAATATTAAGAGAAAATTTCGATACTTGTTTAAGAATACCTACAAATGATAATATAAGAGCTTTAAATGTTTCTAATAGTGTTGCTATAATGTTATTTGAAGCATTAAGACAACAAAATTTTCCTAATTTACTTAATTATGATGTTTTTAAAGGAAAAGATTATATAATAAGTGAAAAAAAATAAAAAAATTTTAATTTTACGAAAATTCTAAATCACTATACAAAAAACGATTTTTTGCTAGACAAAAATCGTTTTTTTGTTAGGCAAAAATTCTGTCAGGTAGTGCAAAAATCAGATTTTTGCTATTTGCAATACTTTTTAATATATTTTATCATGTATTCGAAGGGAGGTGATTGGATTGAATCATGTTATATTAGTAGGAAGATTAGTAAGAATTCCAGAATTAAGAAAAACTGATACAGGAAGAATTATAACAAATATTACGATTGCTGTTGGTAGACCATTTAAAGATATTAACGGAGAATATCAAACTGATTTTATAAATTGTACTGTATGGGAGGCAATAGCCCAAAGAATCGTAAAATATTGTAAACAAGGGGACTTAATTGGTATAAAGGGTAGACTTCAAATAATTAAAGAGGAAGATGATGATATTACAAAAAATATTATACAAGTCATAACAGAAAACTTAACTATGTTATCACATCCACAAATAAAATTAGAAGAAGAATTAGCTCTTAAAAGTGATACAGATATTGAACTAGATAAAAAAACAAAGAATGAAAATAAAAAGAAAAAGAAAGAAGGTTAATACATGAAAGAAAAAATAATTAAAGATATAAAAACAGAATTATGTAGAATAAAAGATTATTCTGAAATAGGGAAAATCTTATACGATAATTCAATTAGAATTGAGCATTTCAATGATTTAATTCCAGCTTTAGAAGAAGTAAAAAAGTTTTTTAAAGACGTTTCAGAACGTATTGAGTTATTTATTGACACATGTAGAAAAGATTACAAAGAAAAATATGGATACAATTTCAAAGATATTGATGAGGCACATGATGATAATACTATTGTTGGTAGAGGAAGCATAGAAATTATGAGAGATGATAATAAGCTAAAAATAGTTTTAGATTGTGAATAGAAAATAAAAAATATTGAGAGTTTACTTTCAATATTTTTGTATTAATTTAAATAAAAATATATAAAATTTTTTTGTGATATGGTACAATCAATATATAGGATTGGTGAATGAAATGAAAATAGTATATAATATTAATCAAAATATTTTTAGAGAATATGATATAAGAGGTATATATAAAGAAGATTTAAATGAAGATGTATCATATACAATAGGTAGGAGTTTTGGATCATATATAAGAAGTATGGGTGAAGATAAAACCATAGTTGGACATGATAATAGAGATAGTTATAAAGAGTTATTTCCTGCACTCCTAAAAGGTATTACTGATTCAGGTATTAATGTAATAAATTTAGGTATGACTACTACACCTATGTATTATTTTGCACGCAAACAACTTAATATAAAAACAGGTATAATGTTAACTGCTTCTCATAATCCAAAAGAATATAATGGATATAAGATAGCTTTTAATGAAATAAGTAATGCATATGGTCCTTACATTTATGATTTTAGAGATTATACCAATAATTTAGAATTTAATAAAGGTAACGGTATTATTAAAGATTATAATATATTTAATGAATATTTAAATGAAATTAAAAATAGTATTAAAATAGATAAGAAGATTAAAGTAGGAATAGATTGTGGTAATGGAACTGCATCATTATTTATTAAAGATATATTTGATCAATTTGAAAATATTGAATATTATCCATTATATTGTCAATCAGATTCTAATTTTCCTAATCATATACCAGATCCAGCAGTAGAAGATAATATGGAAGATTTAAAAAAATTAGTTATAGATAAAAAATTAGATTTAGGTATAGGTATAGATGGAGATGCTGATAGAGTAGGAATAGTTTTAGAAAATGGTAAGTATATAAGTGCAGATTTATATATGATAATTATATATCGTGATCTTATTAAAAAAATGAAAATAGATAAAGGATTATTAGATGTTAAGTGTTCAAAAGCTCTAATAGATGAATTAAATAAACTAGGTATTAAACCTGTAATGAATAGAACTGGTAATTCCTATCAAGCAAAAAAAATGATGGAAGATAACTTTTTATTTGGTGGTGAATTTTCTGGTCATGTATTCTTTAATGATAAATGGAAAGGTTTTGATGATGGAATATATGCAGGTTTAAGATTAATAGAAATATTATCTAATACAGATTTAAAAGTAAGTGAATTACTTGATGGTATAAATAAATATTATTCAACTGAAGAAATTAAAATACAAGCAGATGATGATATTAAATTTAAAGTTGTAGATAAAGTTTTAGATTATGTAAAAGAAGCGGGATATAATTATATAGATATTGATGGAGTGAGAGTTGAATTTGATGATGGATTCGCACTTATTAGATCTAGTAATACAGGTCCTAATATAACAGTTAGATTTGAATCTAGTAATAAAAATAACTTAGAAAAATATCGTAAAGAATTTATTTCCTTAATAGATAAATATATAGGTGAATTATGTTAGATAATACAATATATGAAAAAGAATTGTATAAAAGTGGTATAGAGTATATTGCAGGTGTTGATGAAGTAGGTCGTGGACCATTGGTTGGTCCTGTTGTATCAGCATGTGTAGTTCTTCCAAAAAATTATAAATTAGAAGGACTTACTGATTCTAAAAAATTAAGTGAGAAAAAAAGAAATGAATTTTATGATATTATAATGAAGGATGCTATTGGTGTTGGTATAGGAATAGTTGATAATAATACAATTGATGAAATAAATATATATGAAGCTAGTAAGAAATCTATGTATATGGCTATTAATAATGTTAAATGTAAGATTGAACATGTACTTATAGATGCAATGAAATTAGATTTACCTGTTTCATCTACATCGATTATAAAAGGTGATTTAAAAAGTCAAACTATAGCTGCTGCAAGTGTTATTGCAAAAGTAACAAGAGATAAAATGATGTATGAATTAGATAAAACCTATCCTATGTATGGATTTGCAAAACATAAAGGTTACCCAACTAAAATGCATATAGAAGCTATTAATAAGTATGGAATAATTAATGATATTTATAGAAAAAGTTATAAACCAGTAAAACTTGTTTTAGATAAGAGGGAAGATATAATAAATGAAAAAACAATATCTAAGTAAAAGATGGTATCTATTTTCAATATTAATATTTATTTTTGGATTAATTACATTTTTATTATTAAGAGAAAATTTATCATTTATTGATGATACTGTATATAATTTTATATGTAAATTTAGATGTAATAGTTTAACATATATATTTAAAGTAATATCTAATTTAGCTAGTCCAATAGTATTAATACTTATAACTGTATTATCAGCTTTATTAAAAGATAAAAAATACTTTAGAATGATCTCACTTAATTTAGTTATAGTAACATTACTTAATCAAATTCTTAAATTAATTTTTTCAAGACCTAGACCTTTTGATATGATAATAAAAGAATTTGGATATAGCTTTCCATCAGGACATTCTATGGCATCTATGGCATTTTATGGTCTAATTGCATACTTAATTTATAAGAATATAGATAACAAATATAAGAAATGGATATATATTTCTATAGTATTTTTTGTTATATTTTTAATTGGATTATCTAGAATATATTTAAGAGTTCACTATGCAAGTGATGTTATTGCAGGTTTTTGCTTATCGTTATCTTATTTAATTATTTTTATTACTTGTTATGCATCTAATAGAATTAAATAATTTTTTTAATGAATACTCCATTCCCAAAAAAGTCAACTGTGGAGTTTTTTGGGAATGGAATATTGATATTTTTCATAAAATAGGGTACAATATATTTAAAAGAAAAGAGGAATTTTATGGAAATCAAAAGAGATTATTATTTGAATAAACTTATAGAAGCAAAATGTGATGGACTTATAAAAGTTGTAACTGGTATAAGAAGATGTGGTAAATCTTATTTACTTAATAATTTATTTTATAATTATTTATTGCAAAATAACGTGAAAGAAAATCATATAATAAAAATTGCATTAGATGATTCTGATAATGAAGAACTATTAATACCTAAAAATTTAAGTAGATATGTAAAAGAAAAAATTGTTGATCAAGAAATATATTATGTAATATTAGATGAAATTCAATTGGTAGAAAATTTTGAAGGGGTACTAAATGGACTTTTAAGAATTTCTAATATTGATATATATGTAACTGGAAGTAATTCTAAATTTTTATCTACTGATATTATTACAGAGTTTAGAGGACGTGGGGAAAATATCCAAATATATCCACTTTCATATTATGAATTCATGTCGGTTTATAGTGGAGATAAACTTGATGGTTGGGTTGAATATATAACTTATGGTGGATTGCCACTTGTAGTTTCAATGCAAAATGATGAAAGAAAAATGTCTTATTTAAATGAGCAACGAAAAAATGTATATATTAATGATGTAATTGAAAAAAATGAAATCAAAAATGATTCTGAATTGATTAGTTTAATTGAAATAATATCATCAAGTATTGGCTCATTATCAAATCCGAAAAAACTTTCTGATACATTTAAATCAACAGCTGGTTTGAATATTGATCATAAAACAATTAGCTTATATTTAAAATATTTAGAAGAAGCTTTTTTAATCGAAAAAGTACAAAGATATGATGTAAAAGGGAAAAAATATATAAGTACACCATATAAGTTTTATTTTAGTGATTTAGGAATTCGTAATTCATTTATTAATTTTAGACAATATGAAGAAAATCATATTATGGAAAATGTAATTTATTTAGAATTAAAAAGGCGAGGATATAATGTTGATGTTGGAGTAATAGAACAAAAAGAAAGAAAAGAAAATGAATATATATATAAGCAATTAGAAGTAGATTTTATCGCTAATAAAGGAAATAATAAAATATATATTCAATCAGCATTTAGTATGCCAAATCCTGAAAAAATAAATCAAGAAGAAAGACCATTATTAAAAATTAATGATTCTTTTAAAAAGATTATAATTGTTAAGGATTATATAAAAAGAACTCGTAATGAAAGTGGAATAATTACAATGAATATATTTGATTTTTTATTAGATAATAATAGTTTAGATTTTTAGTAAACAGTTAGAAATGTACAAAAATTAGAAAAATATTTGCAAAATATATGGGTGTAAATTTTTTTCTACATTATTATTTTTCATACTTGAGACACGCTTCCTATCTTAAGTATAATTTTATCACATTTTTTGCATTTTTACCCCGAAAAAAAATTTACACCCAATTTTAATGAAATTTGCTTGAAAAAAATTTATTAATACTTTATACTATTATTAGAGTAAAAAGAGGCGAGAGTATATGTTCAAAGTTTTTAAATCAAAAGAAATAATAGATTCAAATATGAATAGTGGCAATACAAGAGATATTTTAGAGGATTTTAACAATTATCAAAATAATCCTAATAATATGGTTACTAATAATAACCAAACTTTTAGTGTTGCACAAAATAATAATAATATAAACAATCAAACATTTAGTGCTGGTCCAAATAATAATATGAACAGCCAAATATTTAATAATGCACAAAATAATAATATTAATCAACAAGTAGCTAATAATTATCAACCAAATAACAATGAAATAAAAACAATTGATTTAAATCAAAGTATAATAGATGCTAAAAAATTAAGAGAAGAACATGAAAAAAGTTATCAACAAAGAATGAATGGTACAGTCAACAATTTTGAAAATGAAAATATTGTTAATAATATACAAAATGATTTAGATTATAAATATAATGAACAAATTAAAAAATATAATGCTCTTGACAATATAAAAAATATAATAGATAATAACACTGATATAGAAGACAATAGTAGTTTAAATACTAATAATATAGATTTAAATACACTTTATTCTCAAAGTATGAACAATAGTAGTATGTTAAATAATCAAGTGGGAGTACAAGCATCTAGTAATATTAATAGTGTTATTCCAAACCTTCAAAATCAAGTTATAACACCACAATCAGTATATAATAATATTCCTGGTACTATGCAACCCAATATATATAATACAAGTATTCCAAACCAACAAATGTATGGTAACCAATTTAACCAACAGTACTTTAATCCAGGAATGTATCAACAACAAATGATGGGACAAATGCCAATAAATATGCAGTATGGAGTTCCTAATATACCTCAAAATCAGTTTGTACAACCTAATATGCAAATGAATAATAACATGGGAATGCCAAACTATAACGGACAAGATAATACAAAATTATTAGATCCTAATATGTTTGAAAGTGTAGAAGATGGATACAAAAGGTGTCCTAGATGTGGTCAAAAATTAAGAGATGACTATAAACAATGTTTTGTATGTGGAACGTGGTTAAATTAATATGAGAGTCATAAGTGGACTTTTAGGTGGTAGAACAATTAAAGGTATAGATATTATTGGTACTAGACCAACTATGGATAGAGTTAAAGAAAGTTTGTTTGCGACTATACAACCTAATATAGGTAATAGTACATGTCTTGATTTATTTGGGGGTAGTGCATCACTTGGAATAGAAGCAATATCAAATGGAGCAAATATGTGTTATTTTGTAGACAATAATAAGAGTGCTATTAAAACAATTAATTATAATATAGATAATTTAAATATAAAAGATAAATGTATAGTAATTAATAAGGATTATAATGATGCACTGGATTTTTTTAAAAAAAATAATATTAAATTTGATATTATATTTCTTGATCCTCCATATAGTATGCATGTAATAAATAATATAATAGAATATATTGATACAAATAATTTACTTAATAAAAATGGAATAATAATATGTGAAGTGGATGATTTATATCTTAAAGATGAATTTAAAAAAATTGTTAAATATAAAGAAAAAAAATATGGTTCAACTTACTTATGTTTTTATAAGAATTAATATGTAATTCTTTTTTTTGTTTATGCATATGCTTTAGTGGTGATAATATGACATATAAAAAATATAATAATAAAAAAAATATTAGCAGTAATAGTTTTGTTAAAAAATATTTAAAAAAAATGATTGTACAAGTTTTAATATGTGTAATACTTGTTTTATCTACATTAATTGTTATTAATAAATCAACGAAAGCAAGGTCAATAATAAAAGAAAACGTGTATCAAAAAAATATAAGTTTTGCATCATTTAATGAATTGTATAAAAAATATTTTGGAAGTAATATACCATTTAGTGATAAAATATTTAAAGAACAAACAGTATTTAATGAAAAATTATCATATAAAAATAGTGAAAAATATCTTGATGGTGTATCTTTAGAAGTTGAAAATAAATATCTAATTCCGATATTAGAAAGTGGTATTGTAGTTTATACTGGGGAAAAAGAAGGTTATAATAATATAGTAATTATACAAACCACTAGTGGTATGGATATATGGTATGGAAATGTTGATAATTTAAATGTTAAACTATATGATTATGTAGAAAAAGGGAATTTACTTGGGGAAGTAAAAGATAATAAATTGTATTTAGTTTTTCAAAAAGATGGTAAGTACTTAGACTATCAAGATTATTTAAAAAATTATTAATTTAAAAAATATAAAAATTGTATATATAAAATTGACTTTGTAGAATTTTTTTGATACAATTTATAATGTAATAGTATCATAGAAGGAGAAAGGTTTATGGAAGAAATTGCTGAAATTAATGAAATAATTGAAGATGGCATGAATGCAGAAAGTAATTACAGTATCGTAGAATATAATAAAAAAGCATATAAAATAGGAAATAGAAGTGTAAATAGATTTAAAGAATTAGTCTTAATGTTAGCTAATAAAAAAAATGAAGAAATAAGTAAGAATTTTGATGATTTTACATATCATCCAAAAGTTAATCCAATTAGCGATAATCCTATAGATTACTCAGTGCAAGAAACATTAGATACTATAAATGAAAACATCTTTAAAAAAGTTGATAATCATAACGAATTAAATGTTTCAAATGGTATAGTCCTTGATAATGGATTAATTGTTAAAAATGTAATTGATTTAGGTGATAGTTTAAAAAAATGGTTATCCTTAGATCAAGAAAGAAGAATGAATATGCAAAAATTTCTTTCATATAAAAAAAATTTTAGTGACTTAAATACTGATGAGGATAATCTATCATTAATTGGTACTACACAATCTGTAGCAGAGGGTAGTGTACTTTCTGATATAAATAATAAATCAAAGTATATGATAGATAATAAATGTGAATTGCCAGTTATTGGCTCAAGATATATTTATATAGATGATAAAAATATTTGTAGAGTAGTACAATTTATAGTTAACAATCCAGACAAATTAAATGATAAGATAGAAGAAGAAAAAGAATTTAAAAATACACATGATAATGCTATTATGACTGATGTGTATGTAAATACTTCTGATGGATATAAGGTTGTTCCAGTAGATTGTTTGATTATTTCAAATAATATGATTAAAAAAGGAGTGTAGTTGTATGAATTCTGATATTAAAATTAATGATTTAGTAACACTTGATAATAATAAAAGCTATGTTATATTGGATCAAGTAAATATTGATAATTCAGTATATTGTTTTATAACAGAATTAATTAATAATGACACTTTTATGATAATAAAAAAGGAAACTCAAAATAATAATACATTATTTAAATTAATCAATGATGAATCTTTAGAAAATAAATTAAAGGAAATATTTGCAAGAAGATTAGGTATAGATTTATAGGAGGAATTGAAATGGGGAAAAAAGAAATGCTTAGTGTGGTAAGCGGAGATAATAATGAAAATATAGTAAAATTAGTTGCATATTTCACACTTATTAAAAATGAATGCGATTATCTTGCATATACTGAATATGATAACGATAGTGAAGATGATGAAAATGTAAAAGTTTATGTAGGTAGAGTTGAAATTGGGGATAATAAAATATATTTAAGAACAGTATCTGAAGAAGATGAGATAGATAGTGTTAAAGATGTTTTAGTAGGTCTTTCAAATAATCCAGAAGAAGGTTTTGATTATATATTAAATGATATAAATATATTAATTAAAACAGGTTATAAAATATATAAAGATATTAAAAATATTTTTGTATTAAAAGAAATATTTATTAATAATATTATGGATAATTATGAATTTATAATATCTAAACAAGATGAAATATTTAAATATTTAGATACAAATTCATTATTCATAGATATTATTGATGATGATTCTGTAAGTTATGATAAAGAAAATAATGATACTAAAATAATACCAACAACTGAAAATAATGATAATGTGGATAATACTAATCATGAATATCTTCGTAATTCTTTAACTAGTATTAATAATATAATAAATAGTATTAGTATTCCTACTAATGATGATAATAGCAAAGATATTACAAATGAAAATAAAAATCAGTCAATTCAAAATATACAAAATGAACAAAGCAATGAAAATAATGCTGAATATAATATGAATGATGTTGATGTTGAAAAAATTAATATTCCACCAATGGATGAACCAGTTGATATTCAAGAAAATAATATACCTATAGATACACAAATCAAATTAGATTTAAATAATGAAAAAATTAAATATTTGAATATTTTAAAAAAAGAAATTGATAATGAAATCGAAAAATTAGAAGCTGAAAATAATAATTTATATAACAATTAAGTCTTTAAAACAAAGACTTTTGTTACAGTTCAGTCAAAGGCACTAGAAAATAAGTAAGAAGCACTTACTTTTTTTTCATACTATAATGGTTTG
>CANRKE010000007.1 GCA_947631135.1 uncultured Bacilli bacterium
CATCCAGCCTTGACTTTTTACATAATTCTCTAGTGATTCTATTTGAGCCTCTATTGAATATCCATCAACTTGAACATCTGTTGATACACGAACATAAAGAGCTTTAATTTTTTTTACTACTGCTTTTATAGTTTTTATAATTTCTCCTCCTCTGTTTATAAAAGCATTTTTTGTAAAAAAACTCATAACTACATAATATCATTTTTGTACAAAAAATAAAATGCTTATAGTTTTATATTTTTACATCTCTTTTAGGTACTTCTTTAATAGTGTATAAATAAGTGGATAATTTAAAATTATCTCCTTTGGATTTAATTTATTTCCTAAATTATCGTAGTTCTCAACACTTAATTGCATATAAACATCCCCTCTCTAAATTATATTTTTAAGACACAGGACTATTTACAAAAAAAGACTTATTAGAAATTATATTTTCCAATGAGTCTTTACGATTTTCCAACCACTCAATATACTTTGTTCTAAAGTATTTTTCATTTAGCCATTTAATACCAATAGCAGAAACATAAACACGACCATCCTTAACATATTTAAGAGGATAGGGAAATTGTTTCTGCATCCTATTTGTAGCAACACCAATCGCATTTTTTGTTTTATTAAAATAACTTCTTAAATATTTTAATGGTAAATCACAATAATTATAATGCTCATGTGGAATTCCTACATAACTTTCTAAAAATTCAATATACCTTTCTAAAAAGTGAATCTTTAAATCTAAAGGATAACCTTTTTTAGTTTCAACTTCTGCATACCAAACAAGGCATCCTAATGTTACTTCAAAAATATCCGCACCATTTTGAGCATGACGCTCTCTCCATTCACTTGCCCATCTATGATTTCTTTTTATTCTTTTGGAAATCTTTATACATTCTTGAAGTGTAAATTTATATCTTAAACACAAAATGGTATAAGGATCATAATAAATTTTTAGTATAAAAATTCCTCCTTTTTGCCAAATTTTGGGGTTACCAAACTTTGCTTTTTTAACCATTAAAACTATCAAGCATGGTGTTTACACACCCAATTTCTTGTTAGGGCATGTCCCTAAGACCCTTTAAATTAGTCTCCGACGGTTTAACTTTTTTCAAAAATTATGTCTTTTCCATAAAATTAATTGCTCCTTTCCTAAAAATGGACATGAAAAAAGAGAGATGTATATATCTCCCTTAGAGTCCAATTTTAAATTTTTAACGACTTTATATCTGTTCAAAATGAACTAGATATTAAAACTAATAATATAGAAGCGAATAGAATAAAATATAGGTATTTCTTCTAATTGTCCTATATTACCATAATACCACGATTTAGGAGGACAGTCAACGGCCATCCATAAATCAAAAAGTGGTCTTTAGCCCTTTATTTATAAGGGTTTAAAAAAATTTCAAAAAAGTTAATTTTCGCTATTTTTCAAAAAATCAAAAATTTTACTTTTTTGAGTAAATTATATAGACAATTAAAGCAATAAAAAAGAGAAATACATTCAAGTTTTCTCTACTTATTTCTATTTTGCCTATATTACCATTTTAGCATAAAAAGACCGGAAAGTAAACGGCAATTTAAAAATTTGTAACCTCAATTTTTTCTATATTTATAAGAGATTTGTGTAATTTCAAAAAATTATTTTTTTAATCCTTTTTTCATAGTACTTGAATCAATTTTTGGCTCTATATTTCTACATTTTGAAATTGCTTTTTGAGCTAATCCTGGATAATTATTATCTCTATTATAGCCATAAACATAAACTGTGTCGCCTTCTAAATTCACTTTCATTGTTCTTCCTTTTAAATAATCATAAGAATAACCCATTTTTTCAATCAACGTACGGGCAATTTCTACTGTCATAGGTGTCGGATCATATTGAACTATTCCCATTCCAATTGGCTTTGAATGATTATATAATGAAGCTAGAACTTCCGCTTTATCTTTATTAGAAATATCAATGACATCTGGTTCAACTTCAATACAACCATAATCTTTTTCTTCTTCATTTTCTGATTCTAATTGATAAAACGATTTTTTAAATAATTTTATAAATTCATTATAAAATTCTGGAGTTGATATTGCTTGAGCGAAACTTGGAAAATATGTCATCCACATTTCTAAGTTACTGCTCATCGATAAATAAGTTTCAAAAGTCTCTTTATAAGCATTAGAATTTTGGAATCGACAAACTCCATCTTTAATATCTTTTATAAGAAATTTCAAATAAACTATTAATTCTTCCGGCGTTAATTTATTAGGAACAATATAACCTAACATTCTTACAAAATTATCGAATTCTTGCAATCCCATTCCTTTATAAAAAACATCTTTTGGTGGTATTAAAAATGTTTGTCTAACATTTTCTAAATATACTTGTTCCATTAATTCTCACGCCCCTTTACTAAAGACAATACTTTTCCACTTACTAATTTAGAATCTGCTGAAATTCCCATTTCAGTAAATGTTTTATCCAACTTATCAATTTCTTCATATAATTCTTCTCTTGCCCTTGAATCATTATCTAGAAGCATACATTCAACTTCTCCATTATTCTTAAGTAATATATACCAATCATCTGCTATTGAAACATAGCTATAATTGTCAAAATCTATTATTCTTATATTACCGGTTTTTGCATATTCAATAGACCTAATTCTTTTAATAATAGAAGACTTTTGTTCTCTATCTAAAAGTGATAACTCTGTATATTTATCAGGTGTTTTTCTAGTATCCTTGTATTGTGCTTTTACATCTCCATAATATAATTCTTGTTCCCCATTAGATGCTAATATAAACTGATCGTATTCGGCATCACAATAAATAGGCTTATCAACTCTAGGAGTTTGAATTTTACCTTCAGGAACTTTATTTTGAGGTTTAGACATTCTGGAATATCTTCCTCCAAATGTTACTAATTTAATTTGTTCCTTTGTGCTTTCATCTTTTGCAGAAATATCAAGGATTTTTTTAGATGCTTGTTTATATGCTTCAAGAAGTATGTCATAGTCATAATTACCTCTTGTTTCTACATTATCGAAACAAACTAAATTACCATTTCTCCATACCCAACTTTGAGCAATTAACTCACCATTTTTTCGTACTACAAATATTCTACCATCTTTACTTTGTGCCGAATGAAATAAGGAACTCTTTGACATACCATCAATCAAGAAACAACACCTTGTAATATAACCAACTACTAAACCTAACGGATCATCTAAATTAAGCATTTCGTAGGTATAGTCAGCATCATAATCTCCTGATACTTTTGGGATAGTTGAAAATTTACGATTTCTCATATCATTATAAAGTTCTCTTGCTTTTGATAAATTTCTTTCATCAGTACCAATTTCACTTAATACAGATGATAGACGATATTCATCAGGATTTAATAATACCTTATTTTCTTCAAACCATTTTAAGATTCTAGCAACTGTAACATTTCCATTTAAGTTTTGATAAATAGTTTCCCAACCATTATATATATCTGCAAATCTTTTTTCAAACTCTGGTATCTTATCTTGTAACAATCTATTAATATTTGTGTTGTCATCACTTATATTACTACCAAACATAAAATCATTTAATTTTTTATTTATTATTGGTTCGCCATTGTCATTTAAAACAATCCTTTTTATATCAATACCATTAAAAATGTATTCATATCTAGTAAATGGTACTTTTAAATCAATTAATCTTTTTGCATTTTGGTAACCAACTGATAAATACAATCTTATTGCAAGATTTCTAATAGAAGATTTTTCTGGATATTCTTCTTTATAATTTTCTAATAATTTTCCACATATTTGTTTAAATAATTTATTATTTAACGAAACAACTTGTTCTTCGGTTAATTTTTCTACAAATGATTCTATTTCAGTAGGAGAATAAATATTAATATTATCCCTATCATCAATAGCAATCATGTTCTTGTTAAAGAATATTAACCCTTTCAATGTTTTTATAGAAATTAACATTGTTGGATCAATGCTTCCTTTTACTAATCTATAAAATAAACTATCTTTAATTAAATTAATATTTTCAGAATTTTCTTTATCCAAACCATCTAATAATTTAGACATATACATTTCTTTAAACATTTGATAATAATCATCTTTATCATTAATGATATTATTTTTAAGTAATACTCTTAATAGCACTAATAAGTTTATACAATTATAATTAACTAAGACATTTTGAGCGTCTTCATCTACTACTTTTGTCATTAGTTCTTCATATTTATTCATCAATTCTTCATGCTTATTATTTTCTGCTAATTCACTATATTTTGCAAACATTTTACTTTGAAGATTTCTTTCAAAATAATAAAACATTCTTCTAGCATTATTATTACTTAATAAACTTTCTTTATCTATAAATTCAAAATCATTTATATCACATTCTAGTAATAAATTTTCTATTATATTATAGTCATTTGCACTAATAACATCTAATAGACCATACCAATCTTCAGCATTTAATTCTTTAAATTGTTCTAAAAATGCTGTTAAAATTTCTTCTTTAGAATTTCCCCATACAGAGTTTAAAAGAGATTTAATATATGTTTTTTCGTGAATTAGTTGTTTTATATTTTCGTTTAATACTTCAATATACTTGTGTTGTAAGCAAGAATCACTTTCACTAAACAGTTTAGGTATAAACTCTGATGTAATAGATTGTAGTCTATCAGAAAAATTAGTAAATATATATTCAATTAGTTCTTCTTTGGTAGTGTCTTTTTCATCACTACGCCAAGAATATCTTAAATTGTTTTCTGAATAAGTATGAATAAAGTATATAAAATCTTCATCCGCTAGATTACATAAATAATCTTTATATAATAAGAAAATTTTATTTTTTATTGATGAACTATTGATGTTTTCATTAACATAATCAATAAAAATTTTCCCATCAATTTCACTTATCTTATCTTTATATTCAAGGAATAATTTAGCTTTAAATTCATCATAATCAAATTCAAACAAATCCAATAATTCTTTTGCTTCCATACAGGTATATCTTTCTTTAAAATCACTTAAAGAATTTAATCTTAAATTATCATCTAATCTACTAATAATTAAATTAAAATACGCGTTTGACAATTCAGTAAGTTTATTAGAATTTGATTTCCATATATTATAAATTTGATCCGGACTATCAACATTCATACCTAATTTATACATTAAAACTTCAGCAGGTATATCTTTTATCTTTGATTTAAAATGTTTGCCACATAAAACAATACCATCTCCTGATAACATTGCCATAAATTCAAGAAAATCTTTTTGATTAAATGATTCAATATGATTATGATACTCATTAAAGAAATAATCTATATTTTCATCATATACACTTGTTATAATAGTTGAAACACTTTCAGCATCCAAATTATTTATATAATCACTAATTGTCTTCAAAAAGAATTTTTGGGTATCTGGTTGTAAAGCACCTAAAAATGATAATAATAATTTTGAATCGCAATCAGTTATTTTATCTTTGAATTTAACTATCATTCTTTTTTGATTTTCTTTTGATAGTGATAATACAAAATTTTGAATAACTAATGGTGTTAATTTATCACCAAAATTATTTAATAAATTTAACTTTTCATTTTCTTTTAGAATATATGAAAGTTCCACTTGAATTGTTGGATTCAACTTGTTGATGTTTTCAATTTCTTCAAAAGTATATCTAGATAAATCAGGTATTCTAGTTGCTATCATTTTAAATGTCATTACATCAACCATACCATTAGAATTTTGCCAACCACTTACTATTTTAAATTTATTTTCAACGAAATTAAATATTTGATTAGCATCTACGATAGACATTTTTTGTAAATCGTCTAAATGCTCTTCAATTAATTTTTGTACCTCTTTAGCTGATAATCTACCTATCTGGCTTAAAAATATATTTACTTGAAATTTTTGCATAAAGCAATAACCCCCTTGAAATTGCTTTATATAATATCACAAAATATTTATTTTTGCAATTTTTCGTGTTATTATTTAACTCATGTTTAACTCTTTTCCTATATCTTCTAGATTAACTTCTAAATTTTCCACAAAAAACACTATAAAGTATTACTACTAAATTAAACGATTATTTCACATAGAAAATTAATACCATCTTCTACTCGTTTTTTTATTAATTTCAATTGGAGCATAGAGTACCTACCAGCTTCACCATGCGTTCCATCACTTAAAGTATGATACAGTTCTAAAATATTATCAATATCTTCATCAATAAATTTATCAGCGTTTTTTATATCTATTCCTTTTTTATGAAGGAAATATTTTATTTTAGACTTTCTTGTCGCATTTCCTCTATCTGTTTTATCACAATCAGGGAAAACCGAAAAAACATCTTTATCTAGTGCATACTTATCAAAAATATCTGTGAATATTTCTCTCGTACTAGTGCAAAAATGACGAGTAGCATCTGGATTTTTTGAATTTAAAGAAAATAAAGCCCCAACCCATCTATTATTTAAATCCATCGAGATTTTTTTTAATTTTTCTCCAATTCCATTATCTTGTAGCTCAATATTAATATCATCAGCTGATTCTGGAGAAGATATTGCATTAGCAACAGATAAACTATTTGCATTTTCTGATTCAATATAATTAAAAATTTTTCTTTCCCGTTCTGTTGCATTTAACTCATTGTAATTTTCAACAACGGTATTATATGAACAATTTAATTGTTTTACACTTACAATATAAGTTGTAGAAATTCTAGTTAAATTATTTAATTTTCTTAATTCTGATTGAATTTTTTGTTGGTTTCTTCTAATTTGTCTATTATATTGATTGACAACTTTACTAAGATCGCTTTTCATTTTCCTTTCAGTTTCTCTCTGAATTTGATTGAGTTGCCTTTCCATTTTATGTTGTGCTTGTTTCATTTGACTTTTAAAACGCGACATATTTATAGTTATTACCATAAGTTACCTCCATATATATCTATTATAACACTAAAACAAGTAATTTTTGGCTCAATAAAAGTACTTTCTTCAAGTACCTTTATATTTTTGTATTTACTTACCAAAATAGCCATTTCTTCTATTTTTGGATTTAACCGATACCCCCATGTCCAGCATCTAAATAAATAACTTTGCCAAGTAATGGTAAATCTTTTTCAACTATTTTTGCATTAACTTTATAAAAACATAAATATAAAAAAATAAAACATATTATTATTAAATTTCTTCTTATCATAAACTATCCCTCATATAAATTTATGATTGTATAATTATTTTAATACATTTTACTTTATATTATATTTTTTGTTAAGTTAACTTTTGTAAATTCTGAATTAGCAATTATTTTATTACCTTATAATTTATTATTTTTAGTCCATTATAATATTTTGCCTTCTTTATAACATTCATAAATATATCCTGGATTTTCATAATAATATATGTCAATTAAATGCAACACAAGAGATAATTGATTTAGTACAAAGTTTAAAATTAAAGGTGAGAAATAGAAATGAAAAGAAAAACAAAATTAGAAATATTGCTATGGTATTACTAAACATATTTATAATTGTAGGTCTAATATTAGTATTAGTTATGAAAAATGATTATGATTATACTCTGTATTAGATTATTGTTCCATTTTTATTAGTCGTTATAGTATCAACAATTTAAAAATGGTATGTAAGGGAATTAAATGTTGATGCAGAAGAATCAAAAGTAATTCAAAGATAATTTGATGATTTCACATCATTATCAATAGTTTTCTTTGGTTTAATTTATTTAATTATTCAAGGTATTGAATGTTTAAAAAAATGACATTACTCATATTTCAATATTGATAATATGTTTCTTTATAATCATGGCAGTATATGAATTATTTATTTGGCATTATATAAAGCAAAAAAAGAAACAGCAGAATTAGTAGAAGAAAATATAATAGAAAAAATAATTTATTTACCTTTTGGTAAGATTAGACATTATGGTTATTTTCATATAAAGAATGCGTAGCACGTCTCGCTGTGTTAGTAATGAAAGTGGAGATAGCATTCATTCTTTTTATTTAACTTGTTTTAAATAAAAAGGCAACAATATCACTTACAATATATTGTATACCTATAAATCAACCTTTTAACTTATGTCCCTTTATTAACTTTCGTATGTATGGTATTGGTGTTAAAATCATTTCACTAACTTGTTTTAAAGTGTAATATTTCACTTTATATCATCTCACTATTTAATAGTAGAAAAACGACAAGAAAAGTAAAAGTTATCAATAATGCATAAATAGTTTTTAATAGTACTCATATTATAAAATTGTTTAAAAACTAAATGTTAAAAGGAATAAAAAACACCATAAAGACACCAAATTCTGCTATCTAAAATTGTTGAAAATATCTTTTTAATTAATATTACTAGAAGCTAAAAGTGTTTTAAATGGTTTAAAATAGCAATTTGTTAAAATAGTTGCATTATCTTTTTCCTTTGTGTCGAATTTTGTCTAAATCCTCTAAAACTTGTTTTTTCAAAAAATCTATATCAATGATATTTTCTATTCCATTTATGCTTTCTAAATTGTAAATAACTGAACTAATTTCATCATAAGCCTCTTGCAATTGTAAATCTAAAGTACCCAAACTAAATAATCTATTTTTATTATAGTATCTTGTATAGAAAGTATTACCTGTTTTATCGTGTTTTGCTTCAAAATAATGATACTCATTTTTATTTATTTTAAAAGTTATAACTCTTTCTTCTGTTATGTTTTCTTTTTGTGTTTGTTCATCAAATTCTATTTTAGTTCTTTCATCTATCATTAGTTTTTCATCGGTAAATAAAATATTATAAAGACGATTACCAATTGATATAACATAATATGTTCCCTTATTAATTTTTTGTTTTCCACTATTCCATATAACACAATTACACAATAAATTTAATATATGAAATTCATCATTAGATTCCATTTTATTTACATAATCACCAATAGAAATATAACCACTAATTTCTATTTTAAAGATATTATTCTCACTTGATATAGTTATTTCAGAATCATTTTGTTTTTCAATAGGTTTGTTTTCAGTATTTTCATTAGTTGTAGCATAATTTTGTAATTGTTTTTTCTTTGTTTTTAATTTATCAATTAGTTCTCTAAACATTGTATATCACTTCCTTAAATTTTATAAAGTTATCAAGTTGGCAATTATAATACCACAAAATGCCCTAAATTGCAATTGGATATTAATAATGATAGTGTTATAGTTGCAGTATTATTAGTTTCAGTATACTCAGTAAATTCACTTTGAATTCTTAAATCATTTGTATTGCCATATATATTTATTTAGTATGTTTTATCAAAATTATTATCTAAATTTATAATTTTTTTTAAGTATAAGTATGACTTAACTTGATTATAATACATTTAAAAAGATACTTTTTTACTAAGTACCTTTTTATAGATTATATTTCTTATTTTTGTTTTTAACTTTCTTTGTGATAGATATATTTATCCGATATAGTTGGATATCCGCTTATATAAAAATTAAATATATCATTTAGTGTTTGTATACATATATTGTAAGCTTTTCCATCTAACTTATTATTTTTAAGATAATTATCTAATTGAGTTTTAAATTTATAATATAAAGTTTCATATTCATCATTTTTAGAAATTTTTATATCACTTATGCTTGATATTACACGACTCAATTCACTAATTTCTAAATTAATTTTTGAATCAACTTGATTTTCTATATCTTCTATTAATTCATATAGAGAAAGTGCCAAAAAATATTTTGAATAATCAATTTTAAAAGTTTTCTCATATTGTAATAAAAAAGTTTTAAGTTCTTTAATTGAATATACAGTAATATTATTGTTATTTAATTGGATACAACAATCGGAATCTAATATATATCCCTTTAATGAGATTTTATTAAGAATTAATGTTTTCTCTATTTGATAATCACCATCTGATAAATCAACTAATTTATTTGCTTTTATAATAAAATCAAATATTTTACTAACTATTTTATCGTTCATTTTATTAATTTTAATATAAAACTCCATTATTTTTAAATTAAAATTATTTTCCATTTTAGCTTTGCTCCTTTATATTTTTTAAAAGTAATTTTCTTCAATGTTAATTACCCACCTACTGCTATATAACAAACTATGAATATTGCTCCACAAATAAAACTAATAATTAAAGATAATATAATTGTACTTATAAATCCATTATTATGTGTACTATTATCATATTTAAGTTTTTTTGCTTTTGGTGTATTCATTAGTTTTTGATGATTTTTTTGTTGTTTGATTATTTGATTTTTATTTTTTATTTGTTGATAGATTTGAATTTCATTTTGACTTCTTTGAAAAAAGGATATATTATTAATTATTTTTTTATCTGATTTAAATTTTGGTTTGTTACCGTCATTATCATACATGTAAATTAATTGATTATTCTTATTCATTATACCCATTTGTTCCATAATATGATAATATATTTCTTTTGGTTTACCATTTGCATCAATTGCATGTGAATTTAAGAACTGTCCATTTAACATTGTATGACCCCATGTTAAGTTATCACTGTTCCCCCACATATTGAACCCATCAACAATATTTACATAATTATTGATAAATGCTTGTTTTAATTGATTAGCATTTTGATTTGCAATAATATTAAAATCAAATTCTGTAATATAGAGAGGCATGTCTAATTGTGCATATTTAATAGATGTTTCTTTAATCATATTAACACTTAAAGGCATATCTAATTTTTTTATATAATCAAAGTAATGTGCTTGAAGCCCTAATCCATCTAATAATTTTATTCCATCTCTTGTTTCAATTTTCTTAATATAATTTATAATTTTGCAAATATTTTCACATTTATATGGTAGATATTCATTGTAATCATTATAAATTAAATTAACATTTGGGAATTGTTCACGTACAATTTTTAATACATCTATAAAATACTCATCACCATTTGTTGGGTTTTTACCAATAACATCCTTCCACCAAGAATCTCTTAAAATCCCCATATTTATTTCATCTGATGCAATTTCATTTAATACATCAATTTGATTTAAATCATAGCCATTTTGATTTATAAAATTTGATAAATTAATTGCATAATCTTTTAAAAACGATAAAGCCATTTCTCTTTTTAATTGTGGATCATAAACTTTATTTATTGATTGTTTTAAATTTTCAGGAATAGCATTATGCCATAGAAAAGTATGAAATTTTATTTTTTTACCGTGTTCTTTTGCAAAATCATATATTTCTTTAATACCATTAAAGTTATAGTCAATCTTACTTATCAATTTACCTTTATTATCAAATTCTAAAGGTCTATTATTCATTACCGTAAAATTCATTTTACCTTCAAAATCATTTACTATTTGATTTAAATCTTCAGTAAAAGTTTTATATAAGTTTGAAACACTTTCAAAATTTAAACTTTCTGATCCCATGAATAACTCTGTTTTTGCATATTCAACTTTTATAGGATCCTTTATTTGTTGTAATAAATATTCATTTGTATCTATTTTCTTGTTTGAAATGTATTTGTTTAATCTCAATTCAAAAATTTGTTTTTTCGAATTATTACTGATTGTTTTATCATTAACTATTTCTTCATATAATTTTAATGCATGAATAACATATGATTTATAAACTTCTCCAAAAGTTTTATCAACATTTTTAATTTTTTTATTTTGAAATTTTATATCTAAATCCTGAGTTAATTGATTTGATATGTTAATTTGTGAAACAATTTTATTATACATATTATCTATTTCACTTATTTTTTTGTCTATTTGTTCAGGTGTCATTTCTATATTAACATTTTTATTAATGTAATTATTTCTTTGTTCATTGGTAATAAAATTTGGATATTTTAAATTTATATCATCTATTTTTTTATTAATATATTTAGAAAGTTCTTCAGCAGACACTACTATTCACCTCCATATGATGAATATTACTATTTGTTTTATTATATCATAACTTTATTATATTTTTACTATTTTAATAATGCTTATCAGTTTTATTTACACTTTTTAATATTATTTTATTTATAATATGTCAAAAGCATATAAAATTTATAATAAATTATATAATTTGTGATATAATGGAAATGAAAACAAGGAGGTTATAAAAATATGAGTTATAGTGTAAAAGAATTGAAAGAAAAACTTGGAGAAAAAATATTTGGATTGGGTATTGATTCAAAGTTTAAAGAAAACCCTGCATATGCTTCAGCTTTAGCGGAAATTGAAAGTTTAATTCTTCAAATGAATATGTCTGAAGCAGACGAAGTTGTAACTGTTAACGAAGATGAAGGAAAAATATTTTTTGATTGGACTTCAATTAATGGTATAAAATATTCAATGAGTATTTCTAGTTCTAATCCCGAATCATTCAGATGTATTAGAGTCGAAGAAAAAAAGCCATATATGAGTACAAATGGACAAACTATTAAAGAAAAAAATGTAATTGAAGAAATAGCGACTATTGATAAATCAGGTGTTATTACTTTAACAACAAATGGATCTATGATTGATAATATTGATTGTGGAATTGGAAAATGTAATAACTCTACTTGGGCTGAAAAAAAGTATTATACATCAAATGGTGTAATGAGTGATAGAGAATATAAAGATTTTTCAACTAAAGTATTAACCGAAGATTTTGATAGAACAAAAGTTAGTTCAATGCTTTATATTCCAAGACAAGCTTTTGATTTTGGACTTTGGCACGATAAATATGAAAAAAGAACTTTTCTAACTAGAGAAAAATTAGATACAGCAAGAGTAATTTCTGAAGATAAAAGAAAAGGAATTAGATATAATGCTACAATTTCTTTAGATCAAGAATATGGTTTAAGAGATATAGTACTACCTGGTGGCGATGATCCATATCCACAAGATATTGTTATTTTACCTTTATCACATGAACAAATCGAAGCAATGATTCAGAGAGAAAGTAATTCTAAAGTTGCAGAAGGATTAAGATCATATGCTGTTGGTAGAGAAAATTATTATTATAATTCCTCAGAGGATAAAAATTTTATTAGAGAAGGAATAGAAGAATTGAAAAGTATGTCAAAATAAATTTGATTATAATCGAGTAGAGAGAAATAAATTACTTATTTCTCTCTACTCGATTTTTTGTATTTTAATAGTTATAATAATTCAATAAACTAATTTCATTTTATATTTTTTCTTTTATTATCTTATCTATTTGTCCTCATCATAATTATCTAAAAAACTTTTATATTCTCCATCTTTTTTAACACCCAAAACACAATTTAAATTAATATTATCAAGTGCTTTAAAAATATTATAATCAACATTCTTATTAATTTTCCTTAAATTTTTAATTAATTCCTTCATTTCTTCTCTCTTACTTGTACCATAATTTTCTATAGAACAATTTTCTGTAAATTTACAAGCACAATTAATAAATGTAAGCTCATTATTTTTACACCAAGAAAGTATTTCTTGTTCTTTAACTAAATATAGTGGTCTAATAAGTTCCAATCCTTTAAAATTATCACTATGTAATTTAGGCATCATAGTTTTAATTTCAGATCCATAAAACATAGACAATAGAGTTGTTTCAATAACATCATCAAAATGATGACCAAGTGCAATTTTATTACAACCTAATTCTTGAGCTTTACTATATAAATATCCTCTTCTCATTCTTGCACATAAATAACATGGACTTTTTGTATTCATACTATCAACTACATCAAATATATCACTTTCAAACATTTCTATTGGAATATTTAAAGTTTTTGCGTTTTCAATAATTGCATCTCTATTATAATCACTATATCCAGGGTTCATAACAACATAATATGATTCAAACTTTATTTTACTATGTCTTTGTAATTCTTGAATACATTTTGCCAGTAAAAAAGAATCTTTACCACCACTTATACACACCATTATTTTATCATTTTCATTTATGAGTTCATATTCTTGTACAGCTCTAATAAATCTACTCCATATACCTTTACGATATTTTTTAATTATACTCTTTTCTATTTCTTTATATCTTTCCATTATGTTTACTCCATTCGTTATTAATAAGTAATATTTTTACTTCCAACCAATATTATAACACTAAAAAGGATACTTTCACATCAAAGTATCTTAAGTTTTTAATATATTTTAATTTTTTTAATAAGTATTAATCCTACTCCACTAACAGTAATTAATCCAACTAATAACAATAAATTAATATCTGAAGTACCAGGATTTTCTACTAATTCAGATTCTCTTTTTGGTAATGTTGTATATATATCTACACCATATTCTGATTTAATATTACAAGCCCATAGGTATCTAACATCAGTAGCTTTAGAAGCATCCACGTTTAAATCAACAAATCCTGTAGTTCCTAATTCTGTCCCATAATTTAATACTGTAAATTTTACTTCTATTTTGTTATTATTATTTTTTTTAAATTCCCATTTATATGTATAAACTCCATTTTCATCGATTGTAGCTATTGGATTTTTATCTTTTGCCCAACTAGAAGTTAAAACAAATTTATCATTACTTTTTTGAGTCATAACAACTGCTTCTGTTAAATATTCACTTTCTTTATTACTTTCTTGTTTATTTAAAGCTATAGATAATTCAAATAGCTCAGAATTTTTATAATTATCTTTATCAAGTCCTACATAAACTTCTTCTGTAATTCCATCACTTAATTTTGCTTTACTTGCTTTATTAAAAGGTCCTACTTTCATTCCATCAGTTTCTTTGATTTCTCCTTTAAGATTAGTTATATTATCAGAAACTTTAACTTTAGAACCATAATTTATTCCATCTTTCCAATCTTCATAATTCCATACAGTTAATGCTTTAACTCGTGAAATTGTTATAAAAAATAATGATAAGCATAATAAACTTATTTTAAAAATTTTTTTCATAATTAAAAACATCTACATTCCTTTCCATTTATACCTAACTATATGTAATAATAATTAATATTATTTATTTTTTTGTTTTTTTATTAATTTAGCATGTATAACTAATCTCTTAGTTGAATTACCATAACAAGTTGATAAAGTAAGAAATTTATCATTAGTATTAACTTCTGTATTAATTGGTGAGATATTTCTTTTTTTCATTGTATAGATCCATTTTTGTTTTTCATTATCGTTACTAAAAGTTGTAGTTATATAATAGTTTTCACGTTTAATAGTATAAATAGAAAAAATTTGAAAAATCATATTTTCATTTAAAGTGGAAAAGTATATTATATAATTATCTATATTATTTTGCCAAGTAGATGATAAAACATTTTTTAGTGTACCAAACATTGTACCATCTAATCTTCTATGTCCATAAATAATTGTATTATCATCTAAATCATTTATATTATTACGATAATCCATATAAATCCATCCAGCATCATTTTCTTTTTTATCAAATGAATGTTTTAAATAATAATTATTATTAATTGTTTTAACTACGGGATAATTAATTATTGTATTAATTACTCGAATAAATGCTACTGTATCTTTATTCTTAGATAATAAATTAGAAAAATCAATATTATAAAACGGATAATTAATATAATAATAGTAATTACTATTTTTATTATTTGGCGGATTAACAAGTTCACCATTTATATTATTAGTCTTTATATTAATATTATCTTTAATTTCTTTATTAATTTTTTTAATTTTTAAATTATCAATATGCCATTTAAATATAGTATATAATGAAAACATAATAATAAGAAGTAATAATATAACTATTATATATATAAATATTTTTAATTTATTATTCTTTTTAATTATTGATTGTGATTTAAAATATTTTTCTAAAGTTATATACTTTTTCATAAACAATCACCTCAAGCAAAGAATAATAAAATATCATAGAGTATCTTTTATATAACTTTATGATATTTTAAATAATTTAATACGTTTTATTTTTAATTTCTTTAATAGCAAGAGTTGCAGCAATACTTCCATCACTAACTGCTGTTGTTAATTGTCTTAAACTCTTAACTCTAGCATCACCAGCAGCATATATGTAATCAGATTTAGTATGAACATCATCAGTTGTTATAATATAACCTTTATCGGTTAAATCAACTACATTTCTAAATATTTCATTATTAGGTGTCTGCCCTATAGCAACAAATAATCCATCTATTTCTAAATCTTTTCTATTATCATTATTATCTTTAATAGTAATAGATTCTAACTTATCTTTTCCATTTAATGAAACTATATTTGAATTTAAAATTAATTCTACATTATTTTTATCTTTTATTTCATCTAAATATTTATTATCTGCTCTAAATTCATCTCTCCTATGTATTAGATAAACCTTAGAAGCTATATTTGATAGATATATTGCATCTTCTAAAGCTGTATTTCCTCCTCCATTAACTGCAACTACTTTTTGTTTATAAAAATTTCCATCACATGTTGCACAATATGAAATTCCCTTACCAATAAAATCATTTTCTTTTTCTATATTTAATTTTCTATTTGTTGCTCCAGTTGCAATTATTACAGCTTTTGCCTTATATTTTCCTTTATTTGTTGTTACAGTTCTATCACTTTCAACTTTAATTACTGTTTCAAATTTTATTTCTGCACCCAACTTTTTTACTTGATTATACAAATTAGTTGCAAAATCAAAACCTGATATTGATTCGATACCTGGATAATTTTCTACATTATTTGCATTAATAATTTGACCACCATAACTTTTAGCTTCTAAAACAAGAACTTTTTTATTTGCTCTTCTTAGATATAAAGCACTTGTTAATCCAGCAGGACCAGCACCTACTATAATTGCATCATACATATTTATAACCTCCTAATATATTATTTTATCTTTATTCTTTTTAATCTTAATGCATTAAATACAACACATAAACTAGATAACATCATAGATGCACTAGCAATCATTGGATTTATCTCAATACCTAATCCTTTAAATAATCCAATTGCAATCGGAATCATTAATATATTATAGAAAAATGCCCAAAATAAATTTTGTTTAATATTTATTAATGTTTTTTTACCTATAGTTAAGAATGTAATAATTCTATCAATTTTATCATTTGTAATTATTACATTTGAAGAATTTGCTGCTATATCCGTACTATTTTTAAAACTTATACCTATATTTGCAGTTGCAAGTGATGGTGCATCATTAATACCATCTCCAACCATTATTACTTTTTTACCATCTTTTTGTAGGTTTTTAATATATTTTGTTTTATCACTAGGTAAAACATTTGAAACAATATTATCTATACCTAATTCCTTACCAATAAGGTTAGCAGTTATTTCATTATCTCCAGTAAGCATTATAATATCTATTCCGATTTCTTTTAATTTCTTTATTGCATTTTTAGCTTCATTTCTTATTATATCTTTTACACCAACTATTCCTATTATATTATTATCTTCTAATATATAAATAATACTATTTCCTAAATGAGCTAAATCTTCTTCATCTTTTTTATAATTATTTTTTATATTATCTAATATTTTATTATTACCTAAATAATAATTTTTATTACCTATCATAGCTTTAATACCTTTTCCTGATATTTCATTATAATTAGTAACTTCTAATTCATTTGTTTTATAATTAATAAATGCTTTAGATATTGGATGTGTAGAATAACTCTCTATATTTGAAATAATATTTAGTAGTTCTTTATCACTATATTTAGAATAATTATATAATTTACTTATACTTAATTTACCATATGTAAGTGTACCAGTTTTATCAAATACTATCGTATCTATATGAGATGCAATTTCTAGTGATTCACTTGACTTTATAAGTATTCCTTTTTTAGATGATGTACCAATAGATACAACTATTGCAAGTGGTGTTGCTAAACCTAAACTACATGGACAAGCTACAACTAATACAGTTACCATACGAATAAGAGATTCATTTAATGATGTACCTAAAATCATATATAATATAAAAGTAAGTATAGCTATAATTATTATTAATGGTACAAAATAGAAACTAATTTTATCAGCAATTCTTGAAATAGGCATTTTTGAATTACTAGCTTCTAAAACTAAATGCACCATTTCTGATATAGTTGATTTTGGTCCAATTTTTAAAGCTTTATACTCTACTACACCATCATAGTTAATAGATCCTGCAACTAATTCATCATTTATTTCTTTTTTTGTAGGATTAGCTTCTCCAGTAATAAATGATTCATCAAAATGAGCTGAACCCTTAACAACTTCACCATCAACAGCTACTTTCATACCAGGTTTAACAATTAGTATATCACCAACCTTAACCTCATCTATAGTAATTTCTTTTTCTCCATTTTTAGTTTTTAATAATGCACTTTCAGGAGTAACTTGTACAAGTTCTTTAATTGCTTCTTTAGTTTTTTCTTTACTATTTTTATCAATATACCTTCCAAGTTTAATAAATAAAATAATCATACAAACAGATTCAAAATATAAATTTTCTACAAGCATTTTATTACCTAATATTATTAAAATCATATTAATAAAACTATAAATAAAACTAACTAATACACCAAGAGATACCAATGTATCCATATTTGCAGATTTATGTATTAAATTTTTAATACCATTAATTATTATATCTCTACCATATATTAAATATGGTATTGTAAATAAACATAGACAAATTGCATAATTAACTTGATATTTCATCATATCAAGAAATGGTATTACAGGTAAATTAATCATATGAGACATAGATATATACATAATTAATATCATTAAAATACCTAAAATAATTAAATATATTTTATTATTATCTTTTTTATTTTCTTCTTTTTCATCATATATACCAGCATAAATATATCCAGAATCATTAATGTATTTACCAAGAGTTTCTATATCTATATCATCATCATAATGAATAAATACTTGTCCTAAAACTAGATTAACAGATGCATCAACTACACCCTTTTGTTTATTTAAATATTTTTCAACATGATTAGAACATGCTGAGCATGTCATACCATCAACTTTTAATATTATTTTTTTCAGATTAACACCTCCATAATATTTATTAATTATTAGAATTTATATTTGTTTTCATAAGTTTCTCAACTTCACTATATAATTTTTTATTTGCATCTTCTAAATTCATATTATTTACTTTAAATGGTTTTCCATATCTAATAGTTAAATTCTTACTTCTAAATTTATAATCACCAGTTATTCCAAATGGTACTACATAACTATCAGTTTTCATAGCCATAGATACTGCACCAAATTTAAATGGTAATAAAAATTTTTTAGTTTTATTTCTTGTTCCTTCAGGAAAAATACCAATTGCTCCACCCTGATTTAATACATTGATTGCACGATCCATTGCCTTAGTATCCTTATTTTTTCTATCAACAGATATACAACCAGTATTTTTAAAGAACCATGCAGTTTTTTTATTATCAAAATATTCTTTTTTTGCCATGTAATTTATAAATCTTTTTGTTGCAATAATAGTTAGACATTGATCATATAAATGTTTATGATTACCAGCTATAATAATCGATCCATCTTTAGGTATAAATTCTTTTCCAATAATTGTTGGATTATAATAAAGTTTAAATATTGGCCCTAAAATAATTCTTCCTAAACGATATAAAATTGGCATTTTATTCATCATCGTCAGCTCCTATATCACTTTGTAACTTTTGAAAATCGACTTTTCCTAATTTAGTTTTAGGTAATTGCTTACGATATACAAATTGATGTGGTACCATATAATGAGCTAAATTCTTTTTACAAAAGTCTTTTATTTCTTTTTTTATAAATATTCCATGAAATCCCTCTTTTAATACGATAAATGCTTTAGCTACTTGTTGTTTATATGGATGAGGTACACCTACTACTGTACATTGTAATACTGCAGGATGACTTTCTATTACTTCTTCAATATGTGATGGATAAACATTATATCCACTAGTTATTATCATTCTTTTAATTCTTCCTTTATAGAATACAAAACCATCTTCATCCATTAATCCTAAATCGCCAGTGTGTAACCAAATATATCCATCATCATGAATTTGTAGTGCTTCATTTGTTTCACTTTCATCATTAAGATATCCCATCATCAATGCTTTTGTATGAACACATATTTCTCCAACTTCATTGTATGGCATAGTCTTTCTTGTTGAAGGATCAATTATTTTAATATAATTACCTGCTAAAGGTATACCAACTGATCCACTTTTATTTACATCATCACAAGCGAGTGTTACTGCGGCTAATCCTTCTGATAAACCATATCCTTGTGTTATCTTCGCACTTGAATTATGCTTAGCAAAATATTTATTAATCTTTTCTTCTAATGAACTATTAAGTAAATCTCCTCCACTAACTGCATATTTTAAAAATGATAAATCTAAATTTTTTTCATTTTTACAATTGATTAATGCTTCAAATAATGTTGGCACACCAAGTACACAAGTAGGTTTAGTCTTCTTAAATAATGTATCAAATTTTTTTGAATTAAATTGAGGAATTAATATTGTATAACAACCTAAAGCAAGTGGTGTGTGCATTAATACACTTAAACCAAATCCATGAAAATTAGGCATAATAGCTAAACAACAATCGCCAGCTTTTAATTGTTTCAATGAAATTTGTTCCTGTCTAGCAGCAAGAATAAATGCTCTATTTTGTATAACAATATTTTTAGGTTTTCCACTTGTCCCACCACTATGTAAAATAACTGCAGGAGTATCTCTACCAAATTTATCTGTTATATCATCTTCTTTATGTTTTGCTAATCCCATAAATTTATTCCAACTCATAAACTTATTTTTATGTGGATATTTTTCATATTTTCCTATTTGTGAAATTTTATATCCAATTTTTAAAAGTAAATTCATTGAAGTAGAAGCTGATACAAATATAACTTTATCTACACCTGTTTCATATATATTGGTCTTTATTTTATTGTAAAACATATCTATCATAACTAAATGTTTACTTTTAGTTGATATTAGACTAGTTTTTATTTCTTCCTCCGCAGATAATGGATGCAACATATTTGCAATCGCACCAATTCTATTTAATGCATATAAAGCTATTAAAGCTTCAGGAAGATTAGGCATACATATAGTTACTATATCTCCCTTTTTAATTCCTAATGTTTTAAATGACATACTTGCCCTATTAATCTGTTTAATAAATTTTTTATATTTTGTTTTCTTTCCAAAATATTCATATGCTGTATTGTTAGGATAATCTAAAAAACTTTTATTAACTTGATCATACATACTGATATTTGGAATTTTAATATTTAAATCATCTTCACTATAATACTTACTCCATGGTGTTGGTATTTTCCTTTTTATTCTAAATATACTAAATATTGACAACCTAATCACCTCTTATTAAATTTTGTATACATTTTTCTAATCTATGCTTTTCTTCCTCAAAATTATTTGAGTCTACATATAATGGCTTACCAAATACTATTTTTAAATCACGAGAAAATAATCTATATTTACCAGTAATTGCAAATGGTATTATTGGAGATTTAGTAACATTAGCCATTTTAATTACACCCATTTTAAATGGTAACATAACCCCTTCTTTTTCCGTTGTCCCTTCAGGAAAAATTCCTATTAACTTATCATTATTTAAATATTCTATTGCATCTGTTAATGCTTTATGATCTTTATTTTTTCTATCTACTGGTATTAAACCTAAATTAGAAAAAATTACTTTTTTAAATCCTTTCCATAATTCTTTTTTAGCAAGAAAATGTATTGATCTTTTAGTTGTTGATATTAATAATAAACAATCTAAATTACTAGTATGATTACCTGCTAAAATTACTTTACCACTTTTATTAATATTTTCTTTCCCATATATTTTAGGTGTAAAGAATATTTTAAATATTACTGTAATAATAGGTCTAACAATTTTATAAAAGAGAACATCATTATATTTTTTCATATTTGCTCCTAAACTTTATCTAAAGTTATAAGTGTACTTATAGTTATTTTGTTTTTATTTATTCTTAAGATTTTCTTTTCCAAATTAATTCCTCTTTTCTTATTAATTTTGCATTAATATTTGTTGATTTTCTATTAATTTATAATTTGTTAATTTACTACTATCTAAATCTTCTTTATACATATCAACACATGTTATTTGACTATTTTCATAAGTTGTATAATAATATTTACCACTATCTAGATTACAACACGAACTATATATTGTTATTTCATATTGTCCATTACCCATATATACACAACCTCTTTGTTGATCAACACTACCTAATATATGAAAGAATTGACTAATACTTTCACTTTCAGAATCACCTGATATAGAATTCATCTTTGTAAATGTTGCTTTTACAAATCTAGATAAAGATGATAAATCTCCAGGTAATCCAATAGCTCCCATACCACGACTGTATGTTTCTAAATCTAATTTACTAGAAAAATTATTTTTTGGCCTATCAACAGATAATGCCATATAATTATTTAAATTAAATGTTTGAATATCAAATGTCGGATTATTTGTAAGTACACCCATTGGATTATCATAAATTTTTAATCCATCACTAACACTTTCAACAGTTATCGATGAATCTTTATCAGATATAATCCAATGAAGTGGTGATGTTGGTAATTCCACACTAAAATTAATATTAGCTATATTAACTTTCTTTAATAATTCCTTTGCATCACTAATATTTGAGCATTGTGAAAGTATCCATGGTATAAATTCAAATGATCCAATATTATCCATACCTTCTTTTATATCATGATATACTGCATTATTAGGAAAATTTAATCCTGCCATTCCTAACCCTTTTTCATTCATTGCATCATAATAAAGTGGATAATCATTAGAAACATAAGCCATACCAATAATTGCATAATGACTATTTATACTATCTACTTTTCTAAAATTAAATACATAATTTCTAGGTGTTATTGTAACTGTTTCATTATATGAATACTCTAAGTCAAAATTTCTTCCAAAATAACTATCTTTTGTTTTATATGTAATTGCTGTACACATATTTATTCCTTCTTTCTATATTTATTATAATATAAAAAAAATAAATATTAAATATTTACTTATTAATTTCTATAAGAAAATAATGTAGAAAAAGATAGGTAAATATAAATTAATATTTATAAATTATCTTTTCCTACAAAAACATTGTAAATTCTATTATATCTATATCCTAATTTTGCATAAGTAGAATCTTTGATTAATATTCCAAGTCCTTCTAATTTATCAATTAATATAGATACGGTATTTCTAGAAACTCCAGATTCTTCTTCAATTTCCCTTTTTGTAAATACAATCTGATGAATTATAGCTGGCATAATTCTATAAATTGCATTACTATTTATTTTTTCTATTAATTTCATATCTTCTTCATATATTTTCTGTATTCTATTAATTTTTGCAATATTACTATTACATTGTTCTATTATACATTGAAGAAAAAATTTAATAAATCCTAACATATTACCATTTCTACTTTCATTTAAAAATTTATTGTAACTTGGTTTATATAATTCTATTACTTCAGAAAGAAATAATATTGGTTCCTCTCCTGTAAGAAAAGCAAGTTGTATAGGTATTAAGGCTCTTCCTAGTCTTCCGTTTCCATCTCTATATGCATGGATAGTTTCAAATTGCGAATGAGAAATTGCCATATTTATAAATAGCGGATCAACATATAAATCATTCATATAATCAAATAAATTATTTAATAATAATGGTACATCTTCTGGAACGGGTGGGACAAATATTGCTTCTTCTATTGTACATCCTTTTGGACCAATCCAATTTTGAATACTTCTGATTTTTCCAGGTTCTTTGTTATTACCTCTTACACTGTCTAATAATATTTTATGAATAGTATTTAAAAAATGTATATCTATTTTTTTTTGGTCTTTTAAACTATCTTTAGCATATTCAATAACTTTTTTTAAATTTTGAATTTCACTTGTGTCATCTGTTTTTGGCATATATTTTAAATAATACATATCATCTTGTGATATTTGTGTTCCTTCAATTTGTGTTGATTTTAAACTTTCACTTAAAATGATAGAATCTAAGAAAAACTTTGAATCAAATTTGCTGTTTTTTAAATTAGTTTTATATTCTCCATATTTTTGATTAGCCTCTGCAATTAAAGATAACAACTCTTTATCAATATTATATTTTATTGGTAATTTATCTACTTTAAATGGTTCCATAATTTCATCACCTATATAAATCTTATCATTATTTTATTGAAATGTAAAGAAAAATGCACAGTATTTCTAAAATATTGTGCATTTTTGATTATTTTTGACATATTTTTCACAATAATTGTGCATTTTTATATATATTATTTTCTTTTTAATAAATCTATTAAATTAGGTACCATTTGTTTTTTTCTAGATACAATACCATGTAAATACATGCCTTGTTCAATATTATCTAAATTATAAGCCTCTTTAATCATATTTTGTGCACTATCATTATATAAGATATATGAACCATATTTAATTACATCTGTTACAAATAAAATTATTATGTCATATTCATTATTTTTAGCACAATTATTTATTACATTGATATATCTATCTTTATCTTGATATATTTCATCTATATCAAATGTAAATATTTGCCCAATACCCATTCTATGTTCATCAATTTGATAATTTTTAAAATCTGTATATAAAACTTCTTCTTTAGTTTTACCCTTTAGACTTGCACCAGCCTTTAACATTTCAAGACCATATTCTTTATAATTTATTCCTGATGTTCTAGATAAATCTTCAAGTACAACTTTGTCAAGTGTTGTTGTTGTTGGTGATTTTAAAAGTAACGTATCACTAACTATTGCTGATATCATAAGACCTGCAATATTTTTTGGTATTTCAACATTATTCTCCTTAAACAATGTATATAAAATTGTATTTGTACAACCAACAGGCATAGTTCTAAAACTTATAGGAGCAGATGTACCAATATTTCCTATATTGTGATGGTCAACTATTTCAACTATTTCAGCTTCATTAATACCGTCTGCACTTTGTTTTATCTCATTATGATCAACTAATATTACTTTCTTCTTTTTTTGATTTTTAACGAATGCAAGCTTCATAAAACCAAGACATTTCATATCATCGTCAACAACTGGGAAATTACTATATTTTGTATTACTTGCAATATCTGTGAAATCTGTAACAAAATCATTTTGATTAAATGAAATAATATCTTCTCTTAATGTAATACTTGATACATGATCTGCAAAACTTATAAATCTTGTAGTTTTAAATGTGTCATAACTAGTTGTTATAACATTTACTTTATTTTCTTTTGCTTTTTCTAATTGTTCAGAATCTAATTTTGCTCCACCAGTTAATACAAGTAATTTAATTTTTTTATCTATTGCATGAGTAATAACTTTGTATCTATCACCAACTATTAGTATACTATCTTTATTTATACTTTCTGTTTCTATTAATGTTTGGTGTTGATATGATGCAGCTTGTATTATTCCTTTTATTTCATTATCATATTTTAAAAGTTCTTCGCCTTCAATAGATTCAATTATGTTTTCATAAGTAGTATCAAGAAGTGCATAATCTTCATCTATTAGATTACGAGCAATATCTTTCATTGATACTATACCAACTAATTTTTGATCATCATCTACAACTGGTATCATACTTACTTTCTTTTTATTCATAAACTTATATGCTTTAAATATTGAATCATTTTGATTAAAATTAACACCTTTTTCATAATTGACATCTTTTATCTGTAATTTAACATCATTTATTAATTTTGGTGTTTCAAACCCAAACTTTTTTAGTACATACTCTGTTTCTCTATTGATACTACCTAATATCTTTGCTTCAGTATTATATCCTAATTGATTTTTAAGATAAGATAAGACTATCGCACTACAAACACTATCAGTATCAGGCTTTTTATGACCAAAAACATATATTTTATCCATCCCCTTTTACTCCTTTCACCCTGTTTAATAAAAAATAAATTTATTTATTTACTTTTTTTAATTCATCACGAATTTCTTTAAGAATTTTTACTTCATCGCTTTCTACTTGTTCTATTTTTTCTTCTTGTTT
>CANRKE010000008.1 GCA_947631135.1 uncultured Bacilli bacterium
GCAAACACAAATACAGCTATTGAAATGTTAAAAAGAAAAATAGATAATAAAACAATAAGTGAATGTACTAAATTAAGTATGAAAAAAATACAACAACTAGAAAAGAAAATTGCTGTTAAATAATGATATACATTTAAATAAAATAACATTGTTTTTGTGACTTTTCAGAGAAAATGTTACATACAAAAAAAAGAATTTTCAGAGAAAATGTTACATAATTAATTCGTATATAATCGAATTCTTTTTTTTTGAATTTTCAGAGAAAATGTTACAATTTTGTTGTATAGATGTATTATATATATCGCCTATTGGCAGGAAGGCGAGGCGATATAAAATGGTTTTAAATGTTAAAGAACAAAAAACTTATGATGTTATTAAAAAAGTAGTTAATAACCAAATGAGTAGGAAGGAGGCTATGTATGAACTCAATAAATCAAGACAACAAATATATAGATTAATAAAAATATATATTAATGATGGAAAAGAAGGATTTGTTCATGGTAATCATGGAAAAGAGAACGTAAACAGAAAAAACAGAACGATGATAAAAGAATTAGAAGATTTATATTTAAATGATTTTTATGATTTTAATTTTACAGCTTTTTATGATGAATTAAATGAAAATAAAAAATACAAAGGAAAATATGATATTTCATATTCATCTTTGTATAGAGAATTCCTTAATGATGATATAGTTTCACCTATAGCTCATAAAGAAACAATAAAATTATATAATGAAAAAATGGAAAAAGCAATAGAAAATAAGGAAAATGTTTCAGAAGAAAAAAAAGAATTATATGAATCAAGACAAATTGCATTTGAACAAGCACATATTAGAAGATCTAGTAATAGATATGCCTTTGGACAAGAAATACAAATGGATGCTAGTGGAAAAATATGGTTTGGAAATATAGTTACTTTTTTACATCTAGCAATAGATAAAGGTACTAAAAAGGTATTGTTTGGTTGGTTTGAATATGAAGAAATAACAAGAGCTTACTATATATTAATGTACAATATGATTATTAACTATGGAATACCATTAAAAATTAAAACAGATAATAGAAATTCTTTTTCAAACAATAAAAATAAGGTAGATACAACACAATTTGGTATTATTTGTAATTTTTTAAACATTGAATTAATAACTACAAGTTCTCCAACTGAAAAAGCCAATATAGAAAGAGAAAATGGAGTTTTTAAAAATAGATTAATATCAAAATTAAGATATGAAAAAATTACAAACATAGATGATGCAAATAAATATCTTAATGAAGTATTTATCCCTTATATGAATAAAAAATTTTCTTATGAAATTGATTCAAAAACTTCTAAAATGAAACCTAATAATTATTCTGAGAGAGAATTAAAATTAATAATATCTGAAAAATTTAAAAGAATAATTGATAATGCTTCATCAATAAAATATAATAACAAATATTATATTCCTGTTAATCCAGATACTGGTGAAGTTACATGTTTTAAAAGACATACAGAATGTACTTTTATTATTGATTATGATGGTAATTATTGGTGTAAAATTGAAGATAATTATTATCAATTGTTAGAATTAGAAGATAGAGCTTCAATTATGAAAAAAGAAGAAGCTAATAGTACTCCTGTTGAAAAGAAAAAATATATTCCTCCAGCTAATCATCCTTGGAGAAAAAAATTTTTGCATTAATCTTTTTCTTGGGGACTTTGTCCCCAACCCCCTAGGGTTTATCGCAGCTGGATTACCGAAAAAGGAAGTATTTTAAAAGAAAGCATTACTTCTTATATTTGCTCCCTTTTTCGTATAATCATTACTTATTGCTCGGGTCACTCCCCAGTGTTGCCCTATCCTCTAAGTAACATCCTCTATTATATTTAATTATTATAAATATTGCAATATATAAAATTGTAACATTTTCTCTGAAAATTGACCTGTTTAGCATTTTTTTACTTTACTAACACATGTAACATTTTCTCTGAAAATTCACTATATATTTTTGTAACATTTTCTCTGAAAAATCACAACATTTAAATAAAATAACATTGTTTTAATGGAAATTATTTTAAAACAATGTTATACTTAATTAAGAGGTGATTTAAGTGTTAATAGGTGTATTAATTGAATTAGAAGCAGAAGTATTAGATAAAATATTTACATATAGTGTACCTATACATTTAAATGATAAAGTAAAATTAGGAGTTAGAGTACATGTACCTTTCGGTTATCAAAAGTTAGAAGGTTTTGTTGTTAAAACTAATGTTTCTAATAATAGCGATTATGAAATTAAAGATATTATAGATGTAATAGATGATATTCCAATAATAAATAAAGAATTAATGAGTATTGGTAAATATATTAGTGATACATGTTTATGTAAATTAATTACTGCATATCAAGCTATGTTACCTAGTGCATATAAAGCTAAAATTAAAAATGAATTTAAAATAAAAACTATTAAATATATTAAATTAAATAAAGATATTGTAGAGATAAATCAATATATTGAAGATAATAAAAGAGCAAAAAAACAAATAGAAATTTTAAATTGTCTTAAGAATACTGAAATGATTGAAAAAACTATATTTGATAATACAGTAGTAAAAAAACTAGTTGATAAAGGCTTGATTACAATAATTGAAAAAGAAGTAGATAGATTTAAAATAAATAACATATTAGAAAAAAAGAATATTACTTTAACAGATAAACAACAAAATGTAGCAAATGAAATAATTAATCATTTAGATAACAATATAACATATTTACTTCATGGTGTAACTGGTAGTGGAAAAACAGAAGTATATATTGAAATAATTAAAGAAGTTTTAAAAAATGGTAAAGATGCATTAATGTTAGTACCAGAAATAAGTTTAACACCACAAATGGTAAGTCGTTTTACTAATGTATTTGGTGATAATATTGCTGTTTTACATAGTGGGTTAAGCAATGTTGAGAAATATGATGAATATAGAAAGATAATAAATAGAAAAGTAAATATAGTTATAGGTGCTAGAAGCGCAGTTTTCGCACCACTATCTAAACTTGGAGTAATAATAATAGACGAGGAACATACATCAAGCTATAAACAAGATAATTACCCTAGATATCATGCAATAGATATAGCAAAATTTAGAAGTAAATATAATACTTGTCCACTTATACTTGGAAGTGCAACTCCATCATTAGAAAGTTATGCTAGAGCAAAAAAAGGTGTTTATAAATTATTAGAACTTAAAACTAGAGTTGGAATGAGTGTATTACCAAAAATAAATATAATAGATATGAAAGAAGAAAATAAACAAAAATATTCGATATTTTCTAAAATATTAATAGAAAGTATTAAGGATAGATTAAACAAAAAAGAACAAGTCATATTACTCTTAAATAGACGTGGATATTCAACATTTATAACATGTAAAAATTGTGGTTATACTCATAAATGTCCTAATTGTGATATATCACTAACTTATCATAAAACAAATGATATGATGAGATGTCATTATTGTGGCTATTCAGCAAATTTACTTAAAGTATGTCCAGAATGTGGTAGTAGTGAGATAAAAGATTTAGGATATGGTACAGAAAAAGTAGAAGAAGAATTAAATAAACTATTTTATGCAAGAATAGTTAGAATGGATGTTGATACAACATCTAAAAAGGGTAGTCATGAAAAGATTATAAAAGATTTTAAAGAAGAAAAATATGATATATTACTTGGTACTCAAATGATTGCTAAAGGTCTTGATTTTCCTAAAGTTAGTTTAGTAGGAGTAATAAATGCAGATACTAGTTTAAATATACCTGATTATAGAAGTAGTGAAAATACATATCAACTCTTAAGTCAAGTAGCAGGTAGAGCAGGTAGAAGTGATCTAAAAGGTGAAGTTATAATACAAACTTTTAATCCAGACCATTATAGTATTTTACTTACTAAAACTCATGATTACGAACTTTTTTATAATAAGGAAATGCCTATAAGAAAAATGTTAAAATATCCACCATATTACTATATAACAATAGTTAGAATATTATCTAAAGATTATAAAGAAGGGAGTATTGAAGCTACTAAAGTTAAAAATTATATTAAAAATAATATATCAGATAGTAGTATTGTACTTGGACCTACAACAGCATTTATGTTTAAATTAAATAATATATATAGATTTCAATGTATAATTAAATATAAGAAAGATGATAAATTATTAAAAACACTTAAAACATTAGTTAATCATTATAAATTAAATAAATTAATTAGAATAGAAATAGATAATAACCCTAATAAATTATAATATATTAAATACATAAACTAATATTATTAACATATAAATTATTAGGTGAGAAATGTGCTTTTTAAAACATTTTTATTTCTAGTTGGATATGCATTAATAGTTATATCATTAACTCTAATGATTTTATATACAAATTTATTTACTATTGGTTATAATTTTTTAGAATTTGTCCAATATATTAATAGAAGGTTTGTTATAGTATATTTTATTGTTGGATTAATACTTACAATTTATTCCATAAACTATAAAGGAGATAGATAATGATGAACTATATTTATGACATATTAATTAATTTAAATAATAGTAAAAGTTATGAATTTTATGAATGGAGAGATAGTGATAATATTTTCCATATTAGAAAAGTACCTATATTAAAAGTATCTAATGATAAATTTTTAGATATTAAAAGAAATAATATCATAATAGATAAAGATATATTAAATAAGATTAAAAATAAAACAGAAGTATATCAAGATTTAAATGTTAGTTTTATTAATTATTTGTGTGTATTTGCTTGTGATATAGATGTTATAGTAGTTGAATTTAATAAAGATGGTTATTCTATTAATAAAAGTAATATGCTTTTAGAGGAAGCTGATGATACATTATTTGAAGTTTGCGAATTAGATAATGATGAGGTTGAATATGAGATATTAGATAGTAATTATAAATATAATATAGATGATACTAGATATGAAGAAGAAGTAAAAAGTTATATTAGCTCTGAAATAAATTATCTAGTTAAAAAAAGAGATTATACTAAATTAAAATATTTATATTATGAATGGTATAATAAAAAGAATAATGATATGAAATCAGTTATAAAAGATCTTAAAAATATTTTAAAAATAGATTATTCAAATAAACATGATAATTTGTTTGATATAATTAAACTATCAAATAGTATGTAATAAAATGATATATAATATAATTGTTATATATTATTTTTTATTGAAATAATAAGTAAAATAATGACTTTTTATTAAATATTTGATACAATGAATTAGGATAGGTGATGTTAATATGGTTAAGATATCTACATCTATATTAGGTATTAAAGATACATTAGATAAAAATATAAATAGAGTATATAAAAGTAAAACTGATTATATTCATATAGATATAATGGATGGTATATTTGTACCTAATAAAACATTTGAATATGAAGTATTAAAAAAATATATAGATAATTCTAAAATGTTAGATGTTCATCTTATGGTAGATGATATAATAAAATATATTAATATATATAAAGAATTAAATCCTGAATATATAACAATACATTATGAAAATAAAAATATAGATAAAGCTATTGATTTAATCAAAAAAAATAATATTAAAGTAGGAATAGCACTTAAACCAAATACGAATATAGAAAAAATATATGATTTATTAGATAAAATAGATTTAGTTCTTATTATGAGTGTTGAACCAGGTAGTGGTGGTCAATCATTTATATATAGTTCAATAGATAAAATTAAGAAATTAAAAAAATATATAATTGATAATAAATATAATGTATTAATTAGTGTTGATGGTGGAATAAATAATGTAACTAGTAAATTAGTTATATCGGCTGGTGTTGATATTATTGTAAGTGGAAGTTTTATAACAAATTCAAATGATTATAATGAAAGAATATATGAATTAGTTAATTAATTTTATTGTCGAATTATAGGGCACTTTATAGTGTCTTTTTTTTATTAGTACGTCATATATTTATAGAGGAAGGTGATAGGATTATGATAGTAGGAATACCACGAGCACTTTATTATCATAGTTATTCATATCTTTGGAAAACTTTTTTTGATAACTTAAAAGTGGAATATATTATAAGTCCAAAAACAAATAAAGATATCTTAAAAAAAGGAAAAATTTTATCTACTGATGAAACTTGTTTACCAGCTAAAATATATTTAGGTCATATCGATTATCTTAAAGATAAATGTGATTATGTATTAGTGCCTAGATATTTAGGTGTAGATAAAATTAATTTATCATGTATTAAGTTTAATTCAATGTATGATATAGTTAAAAATACTTTTAAAAATATTAAAACTATTGATTATAATATTGATTATATTAAGGGATGTAAAATTAAAAATGAATTTATTAAAATGGGTAAGAAATTAGGATTTAAATCAAATGTAGCAAGTGAAGCATTTGATAAATCATATAAAGAATTTAATAATTATAGAATGCATGAATTTGAATTACAGGAAAGTAAAGTTGTAAATAGTGAATTAAAAAAGGTTCTTATTCTATCACATAGTTATAATATAGAAGATGAAATGATAGGTAAAAAGATAAGTAATATTCTAATAAGTAATGATATAGAGGTGATTTTATCTAGTAAATTTATATCAAATGAAGATAAATCAACAAATATTAGTAAAACGTTATATTGGGATTCATCTAGACAAATACTTAATAGTTTAGAATATTATAAAAATAGGGTAGATGGTATTATATTACTTACTTCTTTTCCATGTGGTAATGATTGTTTGGTTAATGAGCTAATTATTAGAAAATTAAAAAATTATAAAATTGTTAATATTGTAATTGATGAAGTTAATGCAAGTGCAGGATTAGTAACTAGATTAGAAAGTTTTATTGATATAATTAATGGAATAACAATATAAAGGAGGAACTATGAAAAATAAAATAAGTTTTCCTAACTTTGGTAATTATCATTATCCAATACAAGTTTTTTTAAAGAAAATATTTAAAACAGATATTATTGTACCTAAAAAAACAACTAAAAATACATTAGAAATTGGTGCTAAAAATAGTCCGGATTTTGTATGTTTACCATTTAAGTATAATCTTGGTAATTTTATTGAATCATTAAAAAGTGGTGCAAATATATTAATACAAGCAGGTGGCGGTTGTAGATATGGATATTATGGTGAAGTACAAGAAGCGATATTAAAAGATTTAGGTTATAATTTTACATTTATTAATCTTATGGAAAATGGTAGTTTTTCAATACATAAATTTTATAAAGAAGCTAAAAAATATAATAAAAAATTAAATATATTTACATATTATTACCATGTTTTAGTAACACTTTATAATATTTATAATATGGATTTGATTGACAGATTCGTTAGAAGAAATGTAAAGTATGAACTATCAGATGGTATTCTTTTAAATATTAAAAAAAGTCATTATAAAAGAATATTAGATAAATATGGATTTATAAATAGTTTAAAGAATTATTATACAACTAAACATATGATGAAGTGTAATATATTAAAAGATGAAAGTCAAGATTCAAATTTAAAAATTTGTCTATTAGGTGAACTGTATTCATTAATCGAAGAAGAAGCAAGTTATAATATTGAATCATATTTACTTAAAAATCATATAGAAGTAAGAAGATATACAGATTTGACATATTTATTAATTACAAAAAGGTTTAATGAAAAAAAGTTAAAGAGAAAAGCTAAGGATTATGTAAAGTATAATTTGGGTGCAGATGGACTTGACAATGTTGCACATGCACTTGAAGTAATTGACGAAGGATTTGACGGTATTATACATATGAAGCCATTTAGTTGTTCTCCAGAAATAAGTGCAGTACCAATTTTACAAAAAATAAGTAAGGATAAAAATATACCAATACTTTTTTTAACGTTTGATTCTCAATATGCAAAGGGAGCTATTGAAACAAGAATAGAAGCATTTATTGACATGTTAAATATGAGGAAGGATCGTGATAAAAATGAATAAATATTATATGGGTATTGATATTGGTTCTATATCAACTAAAGGAGTTATTATTGATTGCGATGGTAACATTATTGCAAAAGATTATTTATGGACAGAGGGTAATCCAATTAATGCAGTAAAAAAGCTGGTACAATCACTTTATTCAAGTGTTGGTAATATAAATGTAGTAAGTGTAGGTACAACTGGGTCAGCAAGATATTTAATTGGAAAAATATTGAATGCAAGTGTGATTAAAAATGAAATTACTGCACATGCAATAGGTACTATGTCTAGAGTTAAAGATGTTAAAACTATTATTGAAATAGGTGGTCAAGACTCTAAAATAATATTGATAGATAATGGTGTTGTAGTTGATTATGCAATGAATACAATTTGTGCGGCTGGTACAGGTGCATTTTTATCAAGTCAAGCAAAACGTTTAGGTGTAAATATTGAAGAATTTGGTAGTATTGCAAAAAAAAGTACTAATAGTCCTAAATTATCAGCTAGATGTAGTGTTTTTGCTGAATCCGATTTAGTTCATAAATTGCAGATGGGATATAAAAAAGAAGATGTTATAAAAGGTTTATGTGATAGTGTTGTTCTAAATTATTTAAATAATGTAGGTAAAGGTAAAAAAATAAAAGCACCTATAGTATTTCAAGGTGGTGTAAGTAAAAATATTGGTGTTAAAGAATCTTTTGAAAAAGAATTAAATAGTGAAGTAATTGTACTCGAGGATTCACATTTAATGGGTGCGCTTGGTATTGCTTTAATAGCTAAAATGAGTAAGATTGAAAAGAAGTTTGATTTCAATATTAAAGATTTTAATTTTATTACTAAAGGACATGAATGTTCTAAATGCGCTAATAATTGTGAAGTTGTGCAAATTTTTAAAGATCGCGAATTAATTGATACATATGGTAATAAATGTGAAAGAGGTAAAATTGTTAGCTAAATAAAATGTATTAATATTATTTTTGCTTAAAAAAATGACTTTTCCTTAAAAATTTGATACAATAATGGTGATTACTAGGGAGTAATTTGATGAATAAAAAACATTATTACATGAAGAGGTGGTAGAATGAAATTTACTGAAAAAATATATAATTATGATAATTTAACATTGAATGAAATTGATGAAAAAACTGTTAGAGCAAGAGGTATTCTTATTAATTCAAACAATGAAGTATTAATGTGTTATTCTAATGGATTACAGCATTATGAATTTCCAGGTGGTCATTTAGAGGAAAATGAAACATTAGAAGATGGTTTGAAAAGAGAAATTTTAGAAGAAACAGGTATCACAATTGATTTGGAGAAAATTAATCCATTTTATGCTATAAAATATTATTGTAAAAATTATCATGATACTGGTAAAAATAGATTGGTCGAAATATATTATTATGTTATATATTGCAATTCTACCTATGATAATTCTAAAAGACAATTAGATTCAAATGAAATTATTCAAAATTATGAATGTCAATATATAAATGTAGATGACTTGAAAAATATTTTGATAGAAAACAAAAAAATAACTAAAGAAAATAATTCTGCTCTTGATGACATGATATTAATTTGGGATGAATTCTTAAGAATTAAGGAAGGTTAATGCTATGGAAGACTATGATGTTTTTAATGAAATGCAAAATATAAAAGATAAAATAACTATAATTATTATAGAAGATGATGAAAAATTTATAATTCAAAATTTACTTGATTCACCTATTGAAATAATTCCAATAAGGTTTAATTATGATTTATCTTGTTTTTCTAATAGCTATATAGATAAAACAAAAAAATTATTTACATATTATTACAATGAGAATAATAGTTATGAAAATGAATTATTAAGGTTGAAAAAACATTTTATTCATTATCAAAGAAATCCTATAATTGCATATATACCTAATGATAATAAATATATTAACCTGAAAAATATGCTCAATGAAATAGGAATAAAGTGTATATCTGACAAAGAACAGCTTATTAGTATGTTAAATATAAAATTGATTTTTATAGATAGTGATGATACATTAAAAAAAACTGATGGAACAATTTCTGAAAGAGTAAAGAAAGCAATTCAAGAAAACAAAAAAATTGGTAATAGAATTATTATTTGCACATCAAGACCTCGTTATCAAACACTTGAGGTAATGAAAGAGACAGGATCTGATAGTATTATTGTTTCATCTAATGGCGCAGAAATTTATGATAGTAATGATAACACAATTATATTTAATTCTTTTATTGATAACGACTCCGTAATTGAATTGGTAAAATATGCATATTTAAAAGATATTAGATTAATATTAACTATGGAAAATTACGATTATGTTACTAAAGAAATAAGAAATACAAATCAAAAATTATTAAATAAGCATAATTATGTTGAAGAACTAACTGGATGTAACGTTAAACAATGTATGTTTATTGATAAAAAAAGTGAAGAAATTTATAAAATCAAAAACGTATTATCTAAAAATAATAAATTACATATAGTTGATGAAATTAATGAAAATAGTTCATATGAAGAAAAATGGTTCAGTGTTGTTAATTCAAATTGTTCAAAAGGAAATGCATTAATTATTACATCAAAATATTTAAAAATTCCTATTGAAAATACTATTGCTATTGGAAATGATAAAAATGATATTTCTATGTTTGAAGTAGCAGGATTAAGTGTTGCAGTTGCCAATGCTTCAGATGATATAAAAAGTAAAGTAAATCATATTACTTTATCTAATGATGAAGATGGTGTGGCTAGCTTCCTTGAAACATTTATATAATAAAAATAAGTTTTCCTAGCTCCATCAATAATTGTGAAGTTGTACAAATTTTTAAAGATCGTGAATTAATTGATACTTATGGTAATAAATGTGAAAGAGGTAAAATTGTTAGCTAAAACAAAATTAATTTTTGACAAATAACAAAAAGTATGATATCATGAATATGTCAAGGAAACTTGAATATAATAAAAAGGGAAATACTTAACTTGCAGTGTTTAGTACTTACCCAAAATTAAATATTGGTTTAGTACTTAATCTAATGCAGATTGAGTACTATTTTTTATACATAGAATCATTAAAGAGACTATTAATAAAATGATAATTAATATAAGAAAAGTGATTAATAAATCTTTTTTCTTCATAATATCAAGCCTCCTTCCATAAGAAGTAGGCAAGCACTCAAATAGTTATAGTATTTCCTAATGAAGATTATACATTATTAATAAATATAATACAACAATTTGAATGCTAAAGTGATAAATTTTTTAATTAAATAAAATTAATTTTTGACAAATAATAAAAAATATGATATTATGAATATGTCAAGGAAACTTGAATATAATAAAAAAAGGAAATACTTAACTTGCAACGTTGAGTACTTACCTTAATATGAGTTTGTACTTAATCTAATGCAGATTGAGTACTATTTTTTTATACATAGAATCATTAAAGAGACTATTAATAAAATGATAATTAATATAAGAAAAGTGATTAATAAATCTTTTTTCTTCATAATATCAAGCCTCCTTCCATATGAAGTAGGCAAGTACTCAAACAGTTATAGTATTCCCCAATGAAGATTATACATTATTAATAAACATAATACAACAATTTATTAAAAAAAAGCTATTATTCTGAATTCTGAAAGTAAATACAACTTTTTAAATTGAGTTGTATTTACTTTCAGAATAAGGATTGCATTTACTTTCAGAATATTGACTATCGGTATATAATGTTAACCAAGTCATTATTGTTGTATTTACTTTTAGAATTTCTAATAATCCACAAAAATTGGTATAAATTAATATACCAATTTTTTAGTTGCATTTACTTTTAGACTTTGTTTAAAGGTTTTGCTAGTTGTATTTACTTTTAGAAATCACCAAAAAGCTATTATAAATAATAACCTTTAATTTTAAATTGAATTTATATTAAATAAATATTAAAGTTGCTATAAACGATGCTATCATTGCAATAACTAATACAATTGCAACTATTTTCATTACTTTTCTATCCATAGTATACACCTCGATATAATTATATATTATTTTTATTATAAAATCAATGAATAATTAACATATTAATGCATATTATTTATTGGGTGAAAATATATGAAACTATTTAAACTAATAAATGAAGAAGAAATGAAAAATAAAAAAATATTTATATTTATTACTATACTACTTATAATTGGATTCGTTGCTGGAACATTATATATTACTATTCTATCTAATACTGATAAAGATTTAATTAAAGATACTATTACTAACTATTTTTTACAAATTAAAAATAGTAAATTAGATAATATGCATATATTTAGACAAGCTTTATCATCTAATTTTATATATGTAATTGGTATATGGTTACTAGGTATATCTATTATTGGATTACCAATAATTATATGTATGATTTTTTATAAAAGTTTTATAATGGGATTTTCTATAACTTCAATAATATATAAATATAAATTAAAAGGTATTGTTCTATCATTTACATATTCTTTTCCATATCAATTATTAAATATTTTAATAGCTAGTTTTATATCATTGTATGCAATAAAAGTATCTATATCTATTATAAAAATGATGATATCTAAAAAACATATTAATTTTAAAGTATTAATTAAAAAATATTTTGTTGTATTATTAATATGTTTATTTCTATCACTTATATCAAGTTTAATAGAAGGTTTTGTAACACCTTATTTCATTAAATTATTTTCTTCTTTTATCAAGTAAAGTATTTATTTTATTTTGTAATATTTTTTATAAAAATTAAAGACTTTTCTAAAGAAATTTGATACAATTATTTTGGTGATTTATTATGAGTGGTAAAAAAGTAATAGTTGGCATGAGTGGTGGAGTTGATTCATCAGTATGTGCAATTATATTAAAGAATCAAGGATATGTTGTTGAAGGGCTATTTATGAGAAATTGGGATAGTTTAGTAAACAATGATATATTAGGTAATCCTAATGATCTAAATGATATTTGTCCTCAAGAAAAAGATTATAATGATGCTTTAGAAGTATGTAAAAAATTAGATATACCTCTTCATAGAGTTGATTTCGTAAAAGAATATTGGGATGATGTATTTACCTATTTTTTAGATGAACTTAAAAAAGGTAGAACGCCAAATCCTGATATAATGTGTAACAAATATATTAAATTTTCAAGATTTAAAGATGAGGCAATTAGATTAGGTGCTGATTATATTGCGACTGGACATTATGCTAGAATTAAAAATGGTAGATTACTTAGGGGTGTTGACTCATCAAAAGATCAGACTTACTTTCTATCACAATTATCAAATCAACAATTATCTAATGTATTATTTCCTATAGGTGATATGACAAAAGATGAAGTAAGAAAAATAGCAGAAGATTATGATTTAATAACTGCTCATAAGAAAGATTCAACTGGTATATGTTTTATTGGTGAAAGGAATTTTAATCAGTTTTTAAGTAATTATCTACCAAGTAAAGATGGAGATATTGTAAACATAGAAACAAATGAAGTTATTGGTAGACACCATGGACTTATGTATTATACAATTGGTCAAAGAAGAGGTATTGGTTCATCTGGAAATGTAGATAAACTATTTGTTGTTGGTAAGAATTTAGATAAAAATATTTTATATGTTGCAATGGGTGAAGATAATGAATATTTATATTCTACTTCTTGTATAATTACTGATGTCAACTTTATTAGTGATTTACGTCCAACATTTTGTACTGCTAAATTTAGATATAGACAAAAAGATATTTCTGTAAATATTGAATATTTAGAAAATGATTTAGTAAGAGTAAATTATCCTGAGGGTGTAAAGTCTGTAACACCTGGACAAGCTTGCGTCCTATATCTTGGTGAGGAATGTATTGGTGGAGGAATCATAGATAAAATATACAAAGGCACTGAAAAATTATGGTATTTGTAAGAAAAGTAGGGGAATAATTAATTAAAATTACTTGACATTATTTTATTTAGTGATAAAATTATATATGTAACTGTTGGAGGTATTATATTATGGACAAACTTAATAAATTATTACAAGAGTTAGAAATCTCAAAAGTAAGATTAGCAAAATTTTTAGGTGTTTCAAGACAAATGATTTACAATTATTTTGAAGATGAAAAATTAGATAAAATGCCATCAGATAAAAAGGCAAAATTATTTAATTTATTAGAAATAGAAAGTTTAGATGATATTGATACTTTGGTAATAACTAATGAGTATTTATCTAGAGTAGCTAATAATTTAGCATCAAACAATAAAAATAATTCACAAGAATTAATTGAAACAAATATGTCAGATACTAAACGTAAAGTTTACGAAGATATAAGTAATTTTATATTAGAAAAATTAAATGATGACGACGATGAAAGTACTACTATTTTTGAATATTTATATCATTTTTTACAAGCTATGAATACTTCTAGAGAATTAAAATATATGTTAGCATACGTTTCTAAATCAGCTGGATTTACAGATCCATGTGATTATAAATTTAATGAGGAACAACAATTCATATTTGAAAGTATAATGTATTCAGGTATGTCCCTATACAATAACGGTGGTGCATCAAGAAGTAAAATAGCTGATACTCATAGAAGATGGGAAAATGAAATAGAACATAAAAAAGAGGAAACATTATCTAGAACTCAACAATTAAATACTGCTAAAGTTCAAGCACTAAAAGAATTAGGATATGATGAAATAAATGAAGAAAATGCAAGCGAAGTATTAGAAAAAATTGCAGAAATACAATCAAGATCAATAGTTTAAATAGGTTTTATACCTATTTTTTTATAATCCCCCTATCGATAGAGTAGAGGCCCCTATTTGCATATGATACACATATCTATAAAATATATTGATGTAAGTAATATTTATCTATGTTATACTAATAATTATTAAATTTATTTATTAAATAAAATATTTTAACTTGATAGAATGTATTGTAAATCAATTACTAATTATATAAATTTTATTATTACAAATAAAATTATTTGATAAACATAAATTAATTTATATATATATATAATAAAATATTAATATATAAATTAATAAGAATAAATATTTAAATAATTTATAAAGTTTAATTAAATAATAGAATATAATGAATGATATTAGTATATAAGAATAATATATTAATCATTATACAAATAGTATAGTAGTATATAATTGATTATTAGATATATAATAAAAATATATTTATATTAAAATATCAATTAAATTAACAACTAATCGTCTTTTTATAAAATAATATTCAAGTTCTTATAATATATATTATGTTAACTTCTATATTTTGAAAATAATAATGATTAATTATATTACTTTATTCTTTTTAATAATTATATTAATATATAATTAGTTAATCTATCTACACTTACTACTCTATCTATTAATAAATAAAAAATATAATTCTTAATTTATATTAATATCATTTATAAATTTATTTCATTATACTTGCTTATCTATAAATAATTCTATATATCTATAATTTAAAAAAAATAAAAAAAGCAAAGTAGGGGGAGTATTAATTTTTTTAGCTAAATTATTATTTTAAGTTAAATTGAATTTTATACTTCCCCTAGCCTTTTTTGTTAATTATTTTATTTCAAAAGCTTTTTTTTAATTAAAGAATTTGTTTGAACTTGCTCAATTTTTTCACCATATATTGTAAAAAGTTCACCATTTTTCATATAAGTATTTTCTTGCATTTCTGTTATTTCATCACAAAATTCATTTAATATGTTTTCATTATTAGAAAAAATTAACTCGTGTTTTTGTTTTGTATAACCATAATATAAATGTGTATATTGATTATTTGGTTTAGTAACACCTGCAAATAATGTATTGTTAGCCCTACTCCAAATTACGGAACAAAAATGCATATAGTCTTTTAATTCTTTAAACATTCTAGTTCCATGAATACCATATTTACGAGGTATTAAAAAATGATAATGATCAGGATCACTAATATAATACCAAGAATTGAAGGATTTTATATTTGCTATTTTTATTTCATCTTGATTATAGCCACTAACAGATACAAGCCCAGCATATTCATGATAATATGGCTCTCTATCATATATATATTCGTTATGTGAAATTTTTGCAAGAATTGTATTACCAATTGTTTCCTTTTTAACCGTATATTCTTTTGGACATATACTTTTTAATGCACTAATTATATTATCATGGCTTATTTCTGTTCCACTATATGCTATAAAATATTGTCCACTTTGTTTAGTATCTTTCATTCAAAATCCCCCTACCTATTTTTTTCTGAAATATAGTTATATACTAACATAATTTTGTGTATTTGTATAACATTATTTATTAAATTTTTTAATTTTTTTTAATTCAAAATCTTTATCTGATTGTTGATTAATATATTCAAAAAGATTATTAGCATCTTCAATTATGTCTATACCACGAATATTTAATTCATCAATAGTAGGTATAACAATATCATTTTTATTAAGTTCAATTATTTGTCTTATAGTAGATATATCGCTGGGTATACCATAGTTTCTAGCCCAACCATAGTTTGTTGCATCTTTAGTTTCTTCAATAAGTCTAAAATTTAATCTTCTGATCCAAGATGGATGGCATAATGGAAAATACAATTTTTGTGGATTTAATCTTTCATTTTCCCGTTTTAATATAAACTCACTAAAATGCATTTGTGAACCTATTGTGGACATTTCAAATAAATGCAAATCAACACTATATCCAAGACTTTCTAATATTTCAACTAAAGTTAAAACTATAGCCCCACGATTATATATAGATTCTGAGGGTGTATCACCACGAAATGATGTATTCAAATATATGTCCAATTTTTTTCTTCTTGCACTTACTTTATTTAACATAGAAAGTGGATTACCCTCCAAATATGCTTTTACATCTGGAACGTAACCAATATAATCATTATACTGTTTATTCCTTTTAGATGAGATTTTAACATATTTTTCTAATTGTAATTTTAATTGAATTAATTTATTAAAATTATCGTGATAACCATATAAACATAAATCCATAGCCTCATCAAGTGAACGAGTTTGTGTAAAATCATAACTCTCACTAATACTAGATGGATCTGAAAAAACATTAGAACACACATTATTACTTTTTAAAAAATCTATAAATTCACTTAAGGAATAAAATATATAGTGCATTACATCATATCCATTTTTATTATAATATCTATACATAATTATCTGTTTAACCTTAATCTTTTTATTCCATCAAAATATTTATTTCTTGATGAAACATTTTTCATGTTACCTATAATAGTATTAATATCATCTTGACTTAAATTTTTAATAACATTAGAAGTTAATGTGTGTTCAACAGGAATTCCATTTATTTCTTTTTTATATACTTTACCAATTCCACGAGTAGATACTATATGAGGAATTTTAGTTTGGTACACGGCATTTCTAAATGCCCACATAAATTGTAAAACTTCATCATTTGGATATAATGCTTGTTCTAATTTTGTATCATAATCAAAGAAAATATTATCAAATCTATCTAATGTTGCTCCATCTAATGCTTGACGTCCAACATATTGTAAATCAGAACCTTTACCCCAAGTATTGGCTGCAGCAACTATTCTAAAATCTGGGTGTCTATCAATAGTTTCGTGAGGAAATGCCATATAACCATTTGCTAGAGCAGAGTTTATTACTATTAGTGCAGACGGATCAGAGTTATCAATTTCATCTAAAAAGAATAATCCACCATTTTTAAATGCTTTATAAAACTCTGTATCTCTATAATTACCACCTGCATCAATAAATCCTGTTAGTTTAAATTCATTAGAAGCATTATTTGTATAATACATTTTAAGTCCTAATGCTTGGGCTACTTGTGAAACTGAAACATTTTTACCACTACCTGCCGGACCAATTAGCATAATTGGTTCATCTAATTGTACTTGTGATAAAATTTGTTCAAATTTTTCGTGATAAAAACCACCACTAGTTTGACCTAAAACTGTATCATTTAACTTAACAATATGCACAACCGGAACATTTACCTTTTTAGTATATTCTTCAAGTTTTTTATCAAATAATTCATTAATTTTATTGATTATGTCATTTTCTAAATCAAATTCTTCAATAACTTTTTTTATAATTAATAAAATTTGTTTTTGAGTTTCGTTATCTAGTTCTTTTAATATATCACTTATTTTCTTCTTTGGATCATCAGATGACAAATAATCTTTTATATTATTCTCAATTTTTGTTCTAATTGTCTTATTTTGTCTAGTTTTTTTAATCAATGGAGTAGTTTTATCTTTATCAATTTTTTCACCATCTAATGTATAAAACTCACCATTTTTCATATAGGTATTTTCTTGCATTTCAATTATTTCATCACAAAATTCATTTAATATATTTTCATTATTTGAAAACATTAATTCGTGATTTTGTTTTGTATAGCCATAATATAAATGAGTATATTGACTATTAGGTTTAGTAACACCTGCAATTATTGTATCATTTCTATTACAAATAACAGAACAAAAATGCATATATTCACTTAATATTTTAAACACTTTTTCACGCTCACTACTAAACGTATAATTAATTAATAAATGGTAACTATCGGAATCAAGTTTATTAAATGGTGATAAAATACTAATTGCACTTTCAATTTCATCTTGATTATAGCCATTTACTGTTAAAATACATGTGTTGCTATTCCAATAAGGCTCTTTGACTGCTACATATTCATCATAAACAATTTTCGCAAAAACTAAATTATCGCCCGTTTTATAATTTACTGTATAACCACTAGGACATTTTTTTCTTAAAGCACTTATAATATCGGTATATCTAAATTCTCTACCTTTATATGCTATAAAATATTGTCCACTTTGTTCAGTATCTTCCATACAATATTCCCCCTAACCTATTTTTCCAGAAATATAGTTAATATACTAACATAATTTTGTGCATTTGTACAGCATTATTTATTAATTTTTTCTAGGTTTTAAGATATCATTTTTTTCTAATTTACCTATAATCATTGTAGAATTACTATCATGTTCTTTTAAATTAGATTGTATTTTATTTTCATCATAATTAGCATAGCAATATTTACACATATGATTGCATATATTATAAGCACCTATATCAACCATTTCAACACAATTACAATTTGTTCTTCCTCTAGCCTTCCATTTTTTTAAATTAGTTTTACCAGTTAATCTAAAAGCTAAATTCAAATCAACACAATCACGTTTTATAAATCCATATTCAATAAGATTATTATCTTCTGCACATGTTTGTACAGTCATACCATGTTTTTTAGCTATATTACTAAAATTAACACCAATTTTTTCATAATCATCACTATTAAGTTTTTTAATTTTTAATATATTCATATTCTTTCTAACATTTTTATAATCATCAACAAATGATATAATTATATGTTTTACATAACCATCTAATACACTACATATTTTATTAAATGCTTTAATATGATAATCTATTGTATATCTATCATTAACTAATATTGGATCATATCTAACATATATATAATCACTACCAATAATATTTGATATTTTTTTAATACCATCAATTACATTTTTCTTATCTATTACATTAGGTTCAATATCTTTATGATATGGAGTTAGTGTAATATGAAATAGGATAGGTTTATCAATTTTATTAAGATATTTAATTATTGGATTAGGATTTTTAGTACAGAATACAATCGCTTCTACATCATCAAAATATATTCTATTGACTAATTTAGGATAAAAAGGATTTCGTACATCTACAAATCCTTCATTATATCTATTAATAAACCATTGTGTATGAAAAGCAACAATATCGCATCTTCCACTTACATTTAATATCATATACTATCCCCTACTTCAATTTGAATTTTAATCCATGCCATAATAAGACCAACAATATATTTGATTTCTCTATCAGATAACTTTTTATTTTTAGCTATCTTATGCCATTTAAATAGACATGATCTACAACAACAAGCAGTTGCATGTTGAGCAATAAATACAGGATGACCCAAAAACGGTGTTTGCTTACCATCGTTAGGAATATATTGAGGTGCTAATCTCTTATTAATAAAATCATAAGCATGTTCTTCAATTACATCTAATCCTTTATTTTTAATATATTCTAAATCTTTATTACTAAGCCTAAATTTACTTCTAAATTTAGATTTACTTAATCTATATAAAATATTATCATACATATTATTCTTCAACTTTAAAATCTTCTAATGTATTATTCTCAGTTAATATTTTATTTACAACTTCTTCAGCATTTTTAAGTTTATCACTACATTCATGAGCTAATTCCATAGCATGTGTATATTTATTTATTGCATCATCTAGATTAACATTACCACTTTCTAATTCTTTTACAATTAATTCTAATTCTTTAATTTTTTCTTCAAATGTTTTTTCTTTCTTATCCATTATTCTTTACCTCTTTCTTTGATTTCTTAATTTTTATTACTTTAGAGTTTATTATACCATTATTAACTTCTATTTCTATTTCATCATCGACTTTAATATCTTTTATAGTAATACACTTATTATCTTTCTTTACAATACCATATCCTCTTTTTAATGCACTCATAGGATTTAATACTTCCAATTTTGAAATATTATTTACAAATAAAGATTTATTATTATTTAGTACATTTTTTATATTATAATTTATTGTAGTAATCAACTGATTTAAATTAATAGCTTTTTTCTCATAAATTGATTTAGGATTATTCAATGTATAATTGTTTAATAAACTATTCAAATTACTTTTAAACATATCTATTTTATTTAATATATTATTATTTAATTTTTCTATTAAATTATCTAAATTTTGTTCTTTTACTTCATACATTGCCATTGGATTTTTTAAAACATATGAATTAATATATTTATTTAAAAGTAAATGTAAGTAATCCATTTTTTTATTCATTGCTTCCCTACTTCTTATCTTTACTTGATCTAAATAAGTCAACATATCATACATATTAGGTACTGCCATTTCTGCAGCTCCTGTTGGGGTTGGAGCACGTAAATCAGCAACAAAATCAGATATTGTAAAATCAATTTCATGACCGACTGCACTTATAATTGGTATCTTACTTTCGTATATTGCACGAGCAACAATTTCTTCATTGAAAGCCCATAAATCTTCAATGCTACCTCCCCCCCTACCAACAATTAATGTATCAATATCATATTCCTGTGCTTTATTTATTTGTTTTACAATTGATGGTGCTGCACCTTCACCTTGAACTAGTGCTGGAAAAAGAATAGTTGATGCTAGAGGAAATCTTCTTTTAATAGTCGATAAAATATCTTTTATTGCAGCTCCTGTTGGAGCAGTTACTATACCTATTTTTTTAGGTATTTTAGGTATTTTCTTTTTATGTTCTGGATTAAATAATCCTTCTTTACTTAGTTTTTCTTTTAATTGTTCAAATGCAATATATAAATTTCCTACTCCATCTTCTACCATATCTGTAACATATACTTGATAACTACCACTAGATTCATAAACACTAATCTTACCTTGTACAAGTACTTTCATACCATCAATTGGTTTAAATTTTATTTTATTAGCATTGAAAGAAAACATTATTGCATTAATTTTTGATTCTTCATCTTTTAAACTAAAGTACCAATGTCCTCTTGAGTGTGCTTTAAAATTTGATATTTCACCTTTTAAATATACATGTTGTAGATGACTATTATTATCAAATACTTTTTTTAAATATCTATTAATTACTGATATAGTAACATATTTTGATGTATCTATTTTATCGTTCATTACTACCTATTCACCATCTTCCTTAATATCAGCTAATTTTACACTAACAAATTTACTAACACCAGATTCTTGCATAGTTATTCCATATAAATAATCAACATATTCCATAGTTTTTTTCTTATGTGTAACAATAATGAATTGTGTTTTTTCTTTTAATAATGTAAGTTCCTTACCAAATTTATCAACATTTACATCATCAAGTGCTGCTTCTACTTCATCTAGTACGCAGAATGGTAAACTTTTAACTTTAATTATAGCAAATAGTAAACATATTGCTGTCAAAGTCTTTTCTCCACCACTTAATAATGATATATGTGATAATTTTTTTCCTGGTGGACATGCATCTATCTCTATTCCTGTTTCTAGTATATTATCCGGATCAGTAAGAATTAAATCTGCATCTCCTCCACCAAATAATTTTTTAAACTCAGCTTTAAAATTATCACGTATTTTATCAAAAGTTTTTATAAATTCTTCTTTCATAACTTTATCTATTTCATCTATTATATCTATAAGTGTTGTTTCTGCTTTATATAGATCTTCCTTTTGATTATTTAGAAAATCAAATCTTGTTTTAATTCTATCATATTCCTCTATAGCGCCTATATTAACTACACCAAGATTCTTTATTAAATTCTTAAGTTCTTTAACTTTTTTATCTACTTCTTCTCTACTTTGTTCTAAGTGATACATAACTTTAGCCTTTTCATAAGTAATATTATATTCAGTATTTAAAGTATTTAATAAATTATCTAATTTTAAACTTTCACTATTTATTTTTATTTCTAAATCTTTAATTTCATTTTGTATTTTAAATATAATACTATTACTTTTCTTTATACTTTCTTCTATAGAATTTATTTCATTACTTAATTTATTTTTATAGTTAGTAGCATCATCAAGTTCTTTAGAAATTTTATTCTTTTTATCAACTTCATCATAATATCTTTTAATTAGTTCATCTTCTAAACTTTCTTTATTATTTAAATAATGTTTTATTTCATTTTCTAATTCATTAATATTATTTTGTATTTCTAAAGTTTTAATATTATTTTCATTATTATTATTTTCTAATTTATTCTTTTCAATTTCTAAATTAATTAAATTCTTATTAATAATATTAATATTATAATCTAACTCATTAATATATTCTTCTTTATCTTTTATTAATTCTTGTGTTTTATCAATATCTTTTAATGTATCTTCTAATTCATATTTTTTATTAAATATATTATTATTTTGTTTTTTAATTCTACCACCAGTTAGAGAACCACCAACATTTATTACATCACCATCTAAAGTTACTATTCTATATCTATTTAATATTTTCTTACTTATAATATTTGCATTATCTATATTATCAGCTATTATTATATTACCTAATAAATTAAGTATAATATTTTCATATAATTTATTATATTTAACTAAGTTAGATGCAATATCAATAAATCCATTCATAGACTTTAATATATTCAATGTATCATTATCAATATATCTTTTTTTAATAACATTTAATGGATAAAATGTTGCTCTACCAAGATTATTATTTTTAAGATATTTTATAGCTTCTTTCGCACTATTTGTATCATCTGTTATTATATATTCTTTTGATGTAGATAAACTTATGTTAATTGCATCAACATATATTTGATCAAATTCTATTATATTAGCTACTATATCATGAATACCATTTAAATTATTATTATTTAATACATTTCTTACTGCATAAGAAATATTAGATGCTGATTCAATTTCATTATTAAGTATATCTTTTTTATATTTTAACTCATTATATTTACGACTTAAATTAGTTAATTCATTATTATTACTTATCTTTTGTTTATTAATATCATTTAAATTATTATTAACTAATTCAATATCTTTATTTAAATCATCTATTTTTTTATTATTACTTATAATTATATTATCTAAAATATTTTTATCATTATTTAATTTCAAAATATATTCTTCTAATTCTATTTTTTTAAGTTTATTTTTATCATTGTCATTATTTTTAATTCTTTCTAAATATAAGTTTCTTTCTCCATTAAGCTTTTCTACATTTCCATTTACATCTATTAGTTCTTGATTTAGAGAAGAAATAGTTTTATCTAGTGAATCAAGTTTTAATTTCATATCAATTAGTGATGTATCATCACTAATATTTTCAGTATTTAAATTTTGAAGTTTATTATTTAATGTTTCTAATTCTTCTTTATGTTTAGTGTAATCATAGTTGATTGTAGATATATCATGAGCAATTAGTGCGATATCATTATTTTCTAATTCTTTTCTTGTATCCAAATATTTAAGGGCAATATCTTTTTGTTCTTTTAAAGGTTCTGTTTGGTCTTCAAGTTCATTAATTATATCATTTACTCTAGATAAATTATCATGTGTTTTTTCTAGTTTTTTAATTGCTTCATCTTTTCTCTTTTTATATTTTAATACACCAGCAGCACTATCGAATATAGTTCTTCTTTCTTCTTTTTTATTGCTTATTATATTTTGTACTTCACCTTGACTTATAATGTTATAAGAATCTTTTTCTATACCAGTATCCATAATTAAATCTAATATATCTTTTAGTCTACATCTATTATTATTAATATAAAATTCGTTTTCACCATCTTTATATAGTATTCTTTTTATAGATACTTCATTAAATTCAATAGGTAGGCATCTATCACTATTATCAAATATTAATTCCACTTTAGCATATGTTGAGCCTTTTCTTTTAGATGAACCAGAAAATATAATATCGCTCATCAATCCTTCTCCACGTAAATTTTTAATGGATTGTTCACCAAGTACCCATCTTATTGAGTCTACAACATTACTTTTTCCACTTCCATTAGGTCCAACAATACCTGTCATACCATTTGATAAAACAATATTTACTTCATCAGCAAATGATTTAAAACCTACACTTTTAATTTGTTTTAAGTACATAATATCACACCTTGTCTATGATTTTGGATTCTTTTTTCCTTTTTTAAGTAATTTCTTTTTTATTTTATTTAAATTCAATATTTGAAAATTAGGGAATGCATTTGCAAGTCTTCTAACAAGTCTTGATTTTTTACCAAGTTTTTCTCTTACTTTTTTTGATATATTTTCAGTATTATCAAAGTTTTTAGAAGCTTGTGTAAATTTTAATTTTGATATAATATTAATAGATACACATAAATCAGCTACGAATAATCCAAATAAAACAAAACTTATAATACTTAATATAAGTGGATTAACATTAGATAATAATGATAATACAAATGGGTGTATAACATATATTAATAATGTACCAAGAAGTCCAAATGCAACTGAAATTTTAAGACATATTCTACCATTTAAATTAAATTTTTTATTAGAATAATCCCACCATCTTGTATTAAATATTTTTTCCATTATAAAACTAGTAAAATATTCTGTAACAGTACATATAATTACCGCCATTACAAATAATACTTCAATATTGGCTTTATATTTATCAAGAAACAATAACATAATTAATGATGCTACTCCATATATAGGACAACATGGACCAATTAAGAATCCTCTATTAACTAGTTTATCTTCATCATAATAAACATAAACTACTTCAACACACCACCCTATAAATGAATAAATTATAAAAATTAAAAAATAAAATAAAATACTGTTTACTACTTCCATATATAATTCCTAACTTTCTATATATATCTATTTTATCAAATTGAACTTGTAAAGTCTATAAATATCGATAAAAAAATAGAAATATATAGTTTGTTATATATTTCTAAAATAATTTATTTTACTTTTACGACGTATGGATTATTTTTAGTTCCACTACCAGATTCATATAATATATCAGCTTTTAAGTTTATTACTGCAACTGCCTCCCC